>JAZSJS010000107.1:0-4361 GCA_045534435.1 Eubacteriales bacterium | reverse complement strand
CGGTGGTGTAAAGCGGCTCGCGCGCCTGTCTGACGTCCTCAATGCCGCATCCCCGATCCCGGATCTCGATCTGCACCAACCGCCCCTCGCAAAGCTTGACGGTGATGGCGATCTCGCCGACCGTATCACGATAGGCATGGACGGTGCAATTCGTCACCGCCTCGGAAACCGCGCACTTGATGTCCGCGATCTCAACCGCCGTGGGATTCAGCTGCGCACAAAAAGCCGCCACCGCGGCTCTCGCGATCCCCTCGTTCACCGACAGTGAGGGCAGGCTCAATTTCATCTCGTTTTCGACCTCTGCCGAAAAATCCACTCTTGTTTTCATGCTCTGTTTTGATGAAGGAGACCTTCCTTGAGGCCTCCTCCACGCCTCCTTCCTTTTTGTTCGGACTCCGTCCGTCTCATGCTTTTTTTGTTCTCAGAATCGACACCATGCGCTCCATTCCGGCAAGCTTGATGATCTTGAGGACTGCCGGACTTGGATCCAGCACAGCAAGCGTGCCGCCGTAACGCTTCACCAACGCATAGCGCCCCATGATCAGTCCGAGCCCCGAGCTGTCCATGAAATCAACCCCCGACAGCTCGAGCATCACCCGTGCGGGCTGCTCCGCCGTGATCTTCTCATCAATGCCTGTCCGCACCATGGCAGCATTGTGATGGTCGATCTCACCGCCCACGTGCACGATCATCGCGTCACCGCGCATCTCATAACTCACCCGACTTCCGTTTCGTATCATGCCTTTCACTTCCTTTCGTTTTTCTAAATTTTATCATATACAGACTGAAAATTTTGTCGGAGTTTGAGGGCAAATAAAAAAATAGGTGTATATTTCATGTATTTCACATAAAATATACACCTACCGATGATTCGATTGTTATGTAGTCGGCATGGATCCGCTCTGCCATGCAAACGGGAGGATATAATAGTAATCCTTTCCCAGTTTGACCGTCGTGCTTTCGGCAATCACATACCCTTCCTTGCTTGAAACGCCTTCCCATTTGCCCGTGTTTTCATTCTTCTCGATCAAGGTTCTGTAGACCTTCAGGCCTTTTCCTGCCGTATAGGATGAAAATTCATCAAACGTATAAAGATAATAAGCAACGATCTCGTCGTTTTCTCTGACACAGGTAATTGTAAAGCCAAGATTTCCCGCATTCGGAATATTATTCATATTACCGCCGCCGATCTTGTTTTCATAGCCATGCAGAATGTCATTATAGTCCGGGAGATTGGAGGGGATAACAGATGACTTGTTAACACCGTATTTTGAGTTGTTTAAAATTTCCTCGAGCAACGACTGGTGGTTGATTTCGAACTTGCTGTCTTCTTCTGTTCCGGGAAGGACCTCCTCCGGCTTATAATCAAATTCAGCCATAGAAATCAGTAGATTCTCAAAAACAGATTCGACGGGTAGCCCATATACCCAAGTCGCCTGCACTGCCATCGTGCCAAATATAATGACACAAAACAACAAAAGTGACAGTAACTTGATTGAAATTTTCATAAAAGTGTCATTCCTTTGGTTCCCGTTTTCTCAAAACGTGGTTTGTGTAATGCGTGTCAAAGTCGATTTTCGGCACTCGCGGCCAAATCTCGAGTGACATATGAAAATGGGATAGCGTGATACGATCAAACGCAATCGGCTTGACCTTTTTTCCTTTTCCAACGTATAGTGGCATAGAAGAACCGGATGCGTTTTTCCGTCCGTTGAGCAACAGTGCAAGTCGCATTTCCTTGGCTTTGCGGAAGCGGTTTTCCGCGATTGGCGTCACGATTATGGCTATCAGAATCAGTAAAATACAAAGCCAGCCCGCGGGAGATTGCAAAAACAGAATGAAACTGCCCACAAACGGCACGCGTGTACCGTTATAAATGCCACGCATTTGACTGTATAGCACCGGAAAGTTATCGGGATATTGAATGGCATCTCCCTGCAAGAGAAAATGGCGCACACCCGGATGCTTTTCATTTGGCTCCTCGATCCCGACAATGCGGTGAATGATCATCTCCCCTTCCAGCTCATAGACCACAATGTCATAAAGCTTCAGGTCAAATTCATCGGGCAAATGCTCGGTGACGATCAGGTCGAAGGTTTGCAGATGATTTTGGATGCCGTTTTTTGCAAGATACGTATTTTTCTCGTTGGCATATGACATGGAGTCACTCTTGACGACCTTGAGGGAGGGCACACCGTTTGCAGCCTTGGAATTGGTTGCTTGCAGGTACACGGAAAAAGCGAAGGAAGCAAAGAGCGCAACGCACACACAGATCGAAAAGCACGTGCAGATAATGTCCGAAAAGCGCATCCGCTTTTTCCGCTTCACACTTTTGCTTTTTTCGTACTCCTTCAATAACGTTTCATCGTCGTGTCCGTAATGGACCAAATGAATGCAAAGCTTCACCAATACAGCCAACAAGAAGGAAAGCAACGACGTCAAAAGCAAAAATACGATCAGGCAAAGGATAAACGTATAAATATCATATTGTGACATTTTTCATTTCCTTTTTTTAAAATTTAATTCCCTGAAATACATCAGGGAATTAAATATATTTTGACGAATCAGAAAACAAGAGCCTTACGGGGTCTGGGATTAAACAGCCTCGCAGACATGAATTGTGATATATGCCTTTCCGATGACACCGTTAAATGCATTGTAGTCATCCAGAGTATCCAAATAGAACTCGCCGCCGAGATTAATCTTCTGCATCAATTCTTCTGCAGTAATTGTAAATTCCTTGGTGGCAGCGCCGTCGGATGCCTCAAACACTCCGCCGTCAACAACGAAGATGGGTTGGTCGTTTCCGTATTTATCCGGATATTTCCATTGGTCTTCGGTTACACCCGTGTTAAAATCAATGGTAAACCAGTATTTCATCCTGATGCCGTTGGCCTGGACGTCTCCGGATGCCTTGTCGCCGGGCGTGAAGCGTACGACAACATCGCCTTCAACCACAAACTTTGCAATATGGGTCTCCAGATTGCTTTCATCCACAAGCAGCTTGGTGACTCCGGTGGTGTCAACATTGATCGTTCCCTTCGGGGTGTCTGCAGTGGAACCTGCGAGCTTCGGCAGCAGATTTGCGGTAGAAGGGGTCGTAATGACATTTGAGTCATAGACCCACTGTGCATAGACACCGCCAACCGTGACGAGAAGCGCCAAAGCGACGATCAAACTGAATTTTTTCATGAATTTCATAATCAAAATCCTCCCTGATAATGTTAAAATTTCCATTGGAAACATCTTCATTATATATCAAACACTTTAATTTGTCAATACTTTTTGAAAAAAAACAACAAAAAATAAAACCCCAAGGTGTTTTTGGCACTCTTGGGGCTTTATTCCCTTGAAAAAATCAGTCTGCGTAAACGCTGACCTTCTTCTGAGATCTGGTCTTGTGCTCAAACTTAACGCGACCATCGATGAGCGCATAGAGGGTGTAGTCCTTGCCAACGCCGACGTTCTCGCCTGCGCAAACAGCGGTTCCTCTCTGTCTTACGATGATGTTGCCGGCAACAACAGCCTGACCGTCAGCCTTCTTCACGCCAAGGCGCTTGGACTCACTGTCACGTCCGTTCTTCGTAGAACCGACACCCTTCTTATGAGCAAAGAACTGTAAACTGAGCTTTAACATCATTCTTATCCTCCTGAATTTTTTGGTTGGATCCGGCGGAGATCAATCCTCATAAGGCTTATCCACGACCGAAACGTCGAGATAATCCCCATACTCCTCGAGCATATCACTGAGCTGGCAGTAGTAACCCATCACGATTCCGGAAACCGCATAACGCTTGTAATCGTCCGCCTCAAACTCCGGAAGCGCCGCCTTGGCACGAACCCGGATCCTTGTGGCACCCTCGTCGATCTCATAGTCGACCGAGGAAGCGTAAGCAACCTCAATGGTGTTGATGAGAAACATCGTCATGGACGAGACAGCCGCGCACAACACGTCGCTACCCGCATCCGCAAACCCTGCGTGACCCTGCTCCTCAAAGCCGTAGAACACTCCACCGCTTCTGAAAAACACGATTTTCGTCATGTCCTCTGCTGATTTGGAATCAATCAGCCCTCGATCTTCACGATCTGAACCTTGGTGTAAGGCTGTCTGTGACCGATCTTCTTCTTCTCGTTCTTCTTGGACTTGTACTTCATCACGTAGATCTTCTTGTTCTTACCGTTCTTCAGTACCTTTGCGGTAACCTTCGCACCGTCAACGGTGGGAGTACCTGCCTTGAAGCCGTTGTCGTTGGACAGAGCCAATACGCTGTCGAAAACGATGTCGTCTCCTTCGTTTGCGTCGAGCTTTTCAACAAAGATGATATCCTGCTCGATTACTTTGTACTGCTTTCCGCCGGTTA
>JAZSJS010000172.1:0-31632 GCA_045534435.1 Eubacteriales bacterium | reverse complement strand
TGTTTTGCATATGATACTAACAATAGGCTGATAAGCTTCAACGGCAACGAGGTAAGCTACGACCTTGACGGCAATATGCTGTCGAGCTCTTCCCTTACCTGCACCTACGATTCTGCCAACAGACTCGTTTCCGCGGGCGGTCATACTTACACCTACAACGCAGAGGATGTGCGAATCCGCAATCTTTGCACCGGTGAAGATACTACTTACACTTACGATACCAATTGTAAGTTGAGCAAGTTGCTCACCAAAACAACAGGCGGAGTAATGACCAAATATGTGTACGGTCGCGGACTCATCGGCGAGGAGGTAAGCGGTGCATTCAAGACATACCATTTCGACTGCCGTGGCAGTACCATTGCAATCACTGATGCAAGTGGTAATATTACGGATACCTTCACATACGATACCTATGGTAAGCTCCTTACCAGAACGGGCACAAACAAGGTGATCTTCGGCTATAACGGTCGCGACGGTGTAATCACCGACAAGAACGGTCTCATCTACATGAGAGCGCGTTATTATTCGCCTGACATGAAGCGATTCATCAATGCGGATATTATTCCCGGTAAACTTTCCAATGCGATCACGCTCAACCGTTTTGCTTATGCAAATGGCAACCCTGTTTCCTTTGTGGATCCGTTTGGGTTGAGTCCAGAAAGAGGCTTGCCATATTTTGATTATAAAGGATATAAAAAACTGATTACAAAAGCTTTGCAAAAAACACAAAAAGAACTTTATGATTATCATGCTCGCCATGGTGGCTATCAAGAAGTTATAAATGGTTTTGACGATGCATATGCAAAAATACTGTCAGCAATGGAAAATGATACAATCCCAGAAGACTTTTTGGACAATGTTAAAGTGGGTATCTACATTAATTCTAACTATAATACTTCGGGAGAAGAAATTTTAGGGGAAATTATTGGGTTTGTGCCATTTTTGGGAGAACTTTATGGTCTTGTAGATTATATGAGTAATGAAGACAAGGATTTTTCTACTCTTTTTAGTTCCATTTTTACATTGTTTACAGAGGAAGACGTTGCAGAAATGACGAAATATGTAGAAGAGTTAGATTTTTTAGGAAAAATAGGGACTCTTTATGGCATATACGATTTAATTGAAAGCATCGAAAATCAAAATTCCTCTAGCAAAATTACAACATTACTTACGGTTTGTGTTGATGTAGGGGACAATGACATTTACAGATATACGGTATTAGTTGATCCTGATCTTATGTTTAAGGAGCGCTATAGCGATATTTCTGCAAAAGAGATAGAAGGTTCTTCATTTCAGCTTGTAGTAGGAGAATAAGAATGAGTTTAGAAAAAATAAAATATAGCAAATGTCCTTCTTGTAAAAAACATGGCATAAGAGCGTTTTTTAAGAGCGGTAGACATACTTACAAATTGACTTGTAGATATTGTTCAAAAAGGTTTAAAATCAATATAGCTTTAAATACTTTTGTGAATATCTTCATTGCCATATTTGTTGGCTCGATTGCTTTGATTGTAAATAAGCATATTATACCAATGCCGTTATGGTTTTGGATGGGAATAGCTATTATTTTATTGTTGTGTTTTGATTATTTAGCTCCGCTTGAAGAAGTGGAATAACTCATTTTTTCAGCCGCACTTCCGAGTGCGGCTGTTTTTTATATTGGTACTTGCAAATTCGACCAAAATGTGTTATACTTATGATAATCTCAGCAGAGTCACTGCGAGAACTGTCAAGAAGCTCAGCGACAATTCGGGTGTATCTACCGAGACCTTCAACTACGATGCAGCAGGTAACGTAACCTCTGCGCCCGACAGCAGCTTCCAGTATGACACCAACAACCGTCTGATCTCGTTCAACGGCAACCCCGTATCTTACGATATGGACGGCAATGTGCTGAATAACGGAGTGAAGAACTTTACATACGATTCCGCGAACAGATTGATTACCGTAGGCGATCACACGTATACTTATAATGCAGAGGACGTAAGAATTCGCAATCTTTGTGCCGAAGAGGACACTACCTATACTTACAATACCAACTCCAAGCTCAGTATGCTTCTGATGAAGACTACAAATGGCGTGGTAACCAAGTATGTATACGGTAGAGGTCTGATTGGAGAGGAAGTAAGCGGCGCGTTCAAGACCTACCACTTCGATTTCCGTGGAAGCACTATTGCAATTACTGACGTAAGCGGAAATATTACCGATACTTTTACATACGATACTTATGGAAAGATCATCAGCAGAACAGGTGAAAGCAATGTAATCTTTGGCTACAACGGTCGTGACGGTGTTGTGACCGATGCTAATGGTCTCATTTATATGAGAGCTCGTTACTACTCGCCCGTGATGAAGCGATTTATCAATGCTGATGTCATCGCCGGTGCTATCTCCAATGCAATCACTCTGAACCGTTTTGCATATGCAAATGGTAATCCAGTTTCTTTCGTAGATCCTTTTGGGTTGAGTGCGGAACGAGCAGGCATATCGAAAGCTGATTACGAAAAATTCATCAAAACCTTAAATGAACTTTTTATATTTTCAAAAAAATATAAAGGCAATGAATTCAAAGTTAATGCAGGCGTATTAACATACTATCTCAATTATGAAATGACACTGGGGAATGGTCCTGTTGATATCGACAAATTGATAGAAGGACAAATTGAACTCTCTCAATCTATTGATTTTTCAAAAGGCACATTTAAGAAAAAAACAGGCAGTGAAATTTTGTTAGGAATAGAATATTCCGAAAATATCGATGAGTATAACTCAGTATCTACATCCATGACAATAAACAAAGATCAAACAATGAGTGTCGAGTTCCAAATTTCCTCAAAATATACAGACGGTCTCTCCATATCAACAACAATGGGCATCGAAACGGAAAAGCCAGATAATTTGCCCACAACATCTCAACCGGAAATTGTTCCAGAAAATGATTCTCAGAAAGAGTCGGATGTGAGTTGGCTTGAAAAAGTATTTTTGGGGGGAGTAGAAGTTTATTTCGAACTTCAAGAAAAAAACAAAATTTTATAGAAACGGCAGAAGATTGGGGAGAAGCAATTACCCAATCATTTGAAGACTTTTTTGATTCTCTTTTTCCCTTTCCGCTCCCATTTCCTATACCCGTTGTATAGTTCATCATAAAAATTAAAAAGAGGAGATCATCATGAGAAAAGCAAAAGAAAAAAATGTAAAAACAATCATTTTTGTTGTAATTGTTTTGATTTTATGTGTGATCTTGTCATCTTGTCATTTTGATTTTTTGAAGAATTTCACGCAAATGAATCCCAATTTTAACAATACATCGAAGGATGCCGAATTGCATGAGTTTCGTCTTTCAACCAAAATTTGCAAAACTATTTTGGGGGTTGATTCAAAAGACTTTTACAAAACAAAAGGAAAAAATACGCTATTGGAAAATGGCTACACAAAGGTCGGGCTGACCGAGGATGATGTTTTGATTTTGCATTTAACAGAAGCGCAGGTGGATTCATGGTGCAACTCAAATGTGTTTTTGCAAATTTTGCAAAAAATACTCGGGCCAGATAAAAAAATTGTATCTCAAATGATTGCTCCAACCGACCCGTTTTATAGTAATCTCTATAAAGATGCCGATACTCAGTGCGGATTTGAAATATCCGATGATTTTTCAAAAATCGTTGCAGGTCCGGAAGATGATAAAACCTATTGGTTAGTACTTCCTCCGGCATGCCTTATGATGCAGGTGCTTGAAGGAAAGCCAAGCGAAGAAATTTCCGTTGAATACTTTGAATATAACTCAGAGGGCGTTCTTACATCTCATTCTTTTTTTCCAACGTATGTGTTCATGTTTCAAAATTTGGATGAATGTAAACAATTAAAGTCATACGAGCAAAACGCTATAGAAATTGTTGAATATCTCGCTCCCTCCGCGGATGAAAGTTACAACGGTTTGGAGTATGAGTCTTTTTGGGGAATGAAGTATCGATCTGCAAATTTGGATTTTGAAATATTTGCGTATGAATTTACATGTAAAGATAATGCGTTAAAGTATTATATTAATGTGACGGGTTATGATAAGTATGCTGAAAAACTTCCTGTAGAGGATTCTGATAAAAACATATTGTTTTTTAATGCTTTTGGAGAAAACAACTATCAAATTGTCGTCATGGAAGGAAATAAAGCATATCAACTTCTGTCCTACAATCTGTCTAGTGATGCAATTGATCAAATGCTGTCCGAAGTCTTTTCAAGGAAAGTTTAATAAAAACGAATTTCTGTTTTTCAGCCGCACTTTCGGGTGCGGCTGTTTTTGTATAACGAAAACCCCGCCATAGTGGCGGGGTTCAAAAGAGGTTAACCGGTGAGAAGAAATCCTCCAAATATGCTATAATAGAAAAGACCTGCCAGTCGAAACTAAAAAGCATATTTGGAGGATTTATCTATGAAAAAGGTGACCATAGTTCTTCCGTATGCTTTCATCTTATCTCTGCACTCTGCCCGAGGCGTTGCCGCCTGCCAGAGCCTCGACCTCTGCCACTGAGACGAGGTTGAAGTCGTGCTCGATCGAATGCTTGAGGCAGGATGCGGCGACTGCGAAATTGATCGCCTTCTGGTCGTCGTAGCCCGAGAGCAGGGAATAGATCAGACCGCCGCCGAAGCTGTCTCCGCCGCCGACGCGGTCGACGATGTGGACGAGATACTTGGGAGAGAAAGATGCCTTGCCGTCGGAATAGAGCATGGCAGCCCACTCGTTGTCGGATGCCGAAATGCTTCCGCGCAGGGTGATCGCAACCTTTTCAAAGCCGAAGCGCTCGGTCAGCTGCTTGGCAACGCTGATATATCCGTCGTGATTGACCTTTCCTGCATTGAGGTCGGTATCCTCCGCCGCGATTCCGAAGACGTCCTTGGCGTCCTCCTCGTTCGCGATGCAGACGTTGACATAGGGCATGAGCTTGGACATGACTGCCTCGGCCTCCTTGTTCGACCAAAGCTTCTTTCGGTAGTTCAGGTCGCAGCTGATCCTGACTCCCAGCTTCTTTGCTGCCCGGCATGCCTCCAGACAGATCTCGGGGAGCTCTCCGCCGAGCGCGGGCGTGATGCCCGTGAAGTGGAACCAATCGGCGCCCTCAAAGATTTTTTCCCAATCAAAGTCCTTGGCGGTCGCCTTGGCGATCGCCGAGCCGGCGCGGTCATAGATCACCTTGGAGGCTCTCTGCGACGCACCCTTTTCCACAAAATAAATACCGAGTCTGTCGCCGCCGCGCACCATCATGCCGGTATCCACACCAAAGCGGCGCAGTGCATTGACTGCACACTGACCGATCTCGTGTGCGGGAACCTTGGAGACGAATGCGGCATCCATGCCATAGTTTGCGAGCGAGACGGCGACGTTTGCTTCACCGCCCGCGTAGGTTGCTTCGAATTTCTCCGCCTGCACGAAGCGGAGGTAGCCCTCGGGATTGAGGCGCATCATGATCTCGCCAAAGGTGATGATTCTTTTCATGGTTATTTCTCTCTTTCTGTGGTTTTATGCGTTTTTGATATTTTCCACAAGCTTGCGTGCCGTTTCGGTGATGCGGTCAAATTCGCCCGCCTCGATCCACTTCCTGTTGGCAAGGTTGCCGCCGACGCCCACGCCTACGACGCCCGCGCGAAGGAAATCCGCGACGTTGTCCTCGGTGATGCCGCCCACACCCAAAAATTTGACGTGGCTGATCGGTGCGCAGAGTGCCTTGACGTAGGCCGTTCCGAGATTGCCGATCGGGAAGAGCTTGACGAAATGCGCACCCGCGCGGTGAGCGGTGAGCACCTCGGTGGGGGTGAGCGCACCCGGCATCGATACCAGGCCGAGCTCGAGCGTTTGGCGGATGACGTCGGGATTGGTGTCGGGCGAGATGATGTATTTCGCGCCCGCCTCTGCGGCGATCCTCACCAGCTCGGGCGTGGTGACGGTACCGGCACCGACCAGCATTTTGCCCTCGTATTTTTTCGAGATCAGCTCGATCGCCTTTGCCGTATCGACAAACGATGCGGGATTTTTTTGATTGAAGGTGATCTCCATCAATCGGATGCCGCCGGCATAGAGCGCGTCGGCGACCTTGACGCACGCCTCCACGTTCACGCCTCTGACGATCGCGATGGCTTTCTCCTCCAAAACCTTGCGAATAACCTCTTGTTGCATGTGCCCCTCCTGTGAAGCTTTTGTTGTTTCCTATATTGTAACATACAAAAACATCAATATATATAGCGAATTTTGTAAATGATATTGACAATTTTGCATTTTTTGGTATAATAGATTTGGAAAGGAGGCGAGAGAATGGAAAAAAACTTTGCCACCTACCTTCGAGACGAGCGGATGCTCTTCAAGTATGCGCAGGGAAAAAGCGCCCGAAATGGGCGTGAATTTCACGAATATCATGAGATCATTTGGCTGATCGCGGGGGAGGTCGAGTTTTTCTCCGAGGAGATCCGCGCGCCCTTGATCTGTGATCAGATCGTGATGATCCCCAAGGAGAGCTATCATCAATTCGTCATTCGGGGGGATGAGGAGCATTATCGCAGATGTGTGTTTAATTTTTACGATCTTCCCGAGCTTTCCGCACCGATCCTGTGTGCCATGCAGGGTGTCAGGATCATGGATCCGACGCCCGAGCTCAAGGCGCTTTTTCATCAGGTGATCCGAGCGGCGGAGTCCGATCGCCTTTCCGACCAAGAAAAAAAGGCGATCCTTCGATCGGTGATGACACTTTTGATCTTTGAGCTGGCACAGAGTGTTGACGTTGCAAGGGAGGAGCTGCCCCAAAAGGACGATTCGCTCGTTTCCCGCTGCGTGGAGTACATCAACCGGCATCTCTCGGAGCCCCTGACGGTTGCGGGCATCGCGAGGGCATTGAATATTTCCCCCTCCTTGCTCAGCCACACCTTCAAGAATGAGATGCACATCGCGCCGTATCGGTATATTCTGAAAAAGCGTCTGATCCTGGCGCAGAACAAGATCGCGCGCGGAGAGAGCGCGACCGCGGCGGCGATCGAATGCGGGTTTGGCGATTATTCGGGATTTTATAAGCAATACAAAAAAACCTTTGGCCGTTCTCCGTCACACACGGAGGACGATTTTGAAGCATGAGAAAAAGAAGGGAGTATGATACAATGAGTGAACCGATGATCTGGAGCTATCTGATCCATTTGAGCAAGCATATGTGGGGAGACGGGAGCACGCCGAGCGAAGAATGGTATCCTACCAAGGGCTATACCGAAACCAACGATGTCGATCTTGCCGTCTGGGATGAGGTCGTGCGCATGCTAGGAGAGCGACAGTACAATATGCTCATCATCGATCTGGGGGATGCCGTCAAGTATGAAACGCACCCCGAGATCTCCGCGCCCGACGCGTGGGAAAAGGATTTTCTCAAAAAGAAGCTCGACGAGATCCGCGCCCGTGGGCTGGAGCCGATCCCGAAGCTCAATTTTTCCTGCGGACACCACACCTGGCTCAAGCAATACAACCGCATGGTCTCGACACCGATCTATTATCAGGTTTGTGCCGATCTGATCAAGGAGGTCTGCGAGCTGTTTGACTATCCGCGCCTCTTCCATC
The DNA here is from genome assembly GCA_045534435.1 of Eubacteriales bacterium. GTDB lineage: Bacteria > Bacillota > Clostridia > Oscillospirales > CAG-272 > UMGS1865. Next base: position 24,050 of record JAZSJS010000172.1, on the reverse strand, counting down.
TCGGCTTTGATGAGGAGGTACCCTATCAGCCCGGACTCGAGAAGGTGATGATCCGCGGAGAGAAGCTCTGGTGGCACGATCTCTTCTTCATGGCGGCGGAGTGCGAGAAGCAGGGTGCGCGTCCGTGGGTATGGTCGGACTATTATTGGGACTATCCCGAGATCTTCAAGAAGAATATGCCCAAGTCGATCCTGCAGTCGAATTGGTACTACTATCCGCTCAAGGATCACCCCGTTGACTCGCGTCACTATCACCGCATCAAGACCTACGAATATCTCGACGAGCTTGGCTACGATCAGGTTCCCACCAGCTCCTCCTGCCACGGCGCGCCGCAGAACAATCACCAGACGGTCGCCTACGCGAAGGATAAGCTCAACCCCGAGCTGCTCAAGGGCTTTCTGGTGGCGCCCTGGTATATGACCGCTCCGGAGTGCCGTTTTGCCCTGCTCAACGACGTGGATCGCCTGTATTATGCCCGCCGGGCGCTTTACCCCGAAACGCTGAAATGAGGCACGCATGCGCGGCCGCCTTTTGAAAAAGCAGACAAAGAAAGACCGAGATCAAAAAGGACACCGTCCTTATCGAAGAAATCAAAAAGCAGTTTGCTCATATGGCGCAGGTTGCTCCGCAGCAAACAAATAAGGAACCCCGACAGATTTTCACGGTCTGTCGGGGATTTTTTAGTTAATAAATTCATTTTAACAACTCTTTTCTAAACATTTCAACATGCATCATTATATGCCCAATATTTCCTTCTCCCGCATATTGTGATACATCAAAAAAATCATGATCAAAAGTTGACCAGTATAAATCGTTTTCATCTCCACTAACTGTAATTGACTTGTTCAATTTACCAACATAAATCTCAAGATAACAGTTTCCAAAATGATATGTAAAATCCATTAAATGAGAGAGAATAATATCGTTTTTTGTTATTGAGGTTTCTTCTTCAAGTTCTCGATATGCTGCATCAAAACCATTCTCATTTGGCTCGATTTTTCCACCAACAAAATTAGATAATCCTTTATACGGATTTCTCCGTCTTCTGCACATCAACATTTTATCAGCATTTTCGGTGAAGACAACTATTGCATTGTATCCTTGCATATTATTCTCCTTAAAAAACTATATTTATTGATTTTATCGCGCCAGTCTCGCCTTTGTATTGCAAAGGATTCGGGTAAGGCCTATACCCCTAAGGCTACGCGCGTCTTGAGGCTCCCTCCGGGAGGGAGCTGTCAGCGAAGCTGACTGAGGGAGAGTGCGTTACAAAGAGATTAATCCAAACTCAAAGTTACGAAGGCTCCTTCCACCGCTAACGCGGTCCCCCTCCCTCTCGGAGGGAGGCTTTCACGGCGGCATCAATATACTCGCAAACATCCGAAAAGTTTGTGCTAATCTGACGATTTGTAAAACGTATGACCTTCAGATCATACCCTTCGAGTATTTCCGTGCGGAATTCATCTTTTTGTCTGCCTTTCTCGGTATAATGCTGTGATCCATCAATCTCTATGATTAGTTTTACCTTGTGACAGTAAAAATCTGCGATAAAGTTATCTATTGCCTTTTGTCTTTGAAATCTAATTTCGTATTTTGATAAGAAATCGTACCACAGACGATTCTCCTGCGGCGTTGCATTCTTGCGGAGATTTTTGGCAAGAGTAATATTCTTTTTATTATAATCAAGAGACATATTTACTCCTCCAAAGTTCTATCGTGCCTATTATACCACAAATCGGCAGAACAATCCCTCTGTCGAAATTTTTGTATTTGCAAATTCTCCGTTAAGGACAACGGAGAAACCGATCTCGGTCTTTCGTATTTTTAGGTGAACAGACGGCGCTTCAGGGTCTCTCTTGCCGGGCGACAGATCGCGAGGAAGAGCAGAATGAAGCCGAGCAGTCCCAGCACGATGAGCGGGTAGATCGACCACGCAACGAAGCGGGAGCGGTCGAAGGTCAGGTTGATCAAAAATTCCATCAGGGGCATGAATGCCGCAAGAGCGAGCGTGGCACCGCCGAAGATATAGAGCTTTCCGCGGCCGACGTAGCGCAAAAGCGTGACGGCTGCGGTCGTCAGGATGCCGAAAAATCCCGTGATGGGGAAGGCGAGAGACAGGAACCAATCACCCTCGGTCGCGAGGTTGATATAGAGCAGATAGAGCCCGACGCAGACGAAATCCACGGGGACGAAGATGACGGGATTGGGTCTGCGGAACCAGAAGGGCAGGATCACGGTGACGTATCCCAGGATCAACGCGCCGATGCCATAGCCGCACCAGGTCGGTCTTCCGTTTGCTTTGAGGTCGATCGAGAGCATGAGCAACAGGGGGATCAGCATGGCGATCGTGATGACGAGCTGAAGCGCCCAGGGCTTGGGCTCGGGGGTGGGATAGCGCTTGCTTGGGTAGAGCGCCTTTTTTTCTTTGTTTAAAAAGTCGGGATGACAGACCTCGGTTTGACACAGAGGACACTGCCGCTCGCCGTCAGTCAGCTTGACGCCGCATCGAATACAATACACGTTTCAAATCTCCTTTACTCTTCCGAGGTGTTGCTTTCCACCTGTGTTCGGATCCCCAGGTCGCGCAGGACGCAGTGGAAATGATATTCCAATTCGGATTCGCGGATGTTGCGGATAAAATTGACGCGGAGCGTGTTTCCGAAAGAGATCACGCCGCAGTTGTGGGGGGCGGTTGCCTGGATCCCGAGGATGAAATCAAAATGCGTGACGTAGTCCTCCATTTCCTTCGGCACTTGCACGGCGCCGAGATTGGAAAGTGTCAGACAGGATTTGCGTTCTCCCACCGCCTCAAAGACGGCTTTCATGATCAGGTTCTTGAGAAACAGGGGGACCAGACGGATCGCCAGCAGCCTCTCGCTTTTGACATTGGTGGCGATCTTCATGCTCATGCACTTGGCATTGACCTCCATGCCCATGTGATGATGGATCTGTCGGCAGATCTCCTCAAAGCTGTATTCTCCCAGGGCGGGGAGGATCTCCGGTGTGGTATAGAGCACGAAATTCCGCAGACTCCTGCTGGGGAAGAGACGCCGCAGATTGACGGGGATCAAGACCTTGATCGGCTTGCGCCGACGCAGGCTCGGCACCTTTTCGCGCTGCAGATTCTGCAGGGCCTGCATGAGCACGGCGGCGAGGAAGGTGGTGAGGCTGACGTGATAGTCGTGCGCCTTTTTCAAGACCTCGTCGGTGGGGAGCGTAAAGCAGGTCAGATGCAGAAAATCCGAGCCGATCGGTGTTCCCGACGGATGCCAGGCGGTATTTTCCTGTCTGCCGGCACAGAGATTGCCCGCGTGCTTTTGAAAGCTGTCCTCCAATTCCTCCTCACCGGGTTCCTCCAGACGTCCGAGGACACCCTGCTCGGCGGGAACGTGGACGCCGTAACGCTGCTGCAGATATTCGGCGACCAGCGTCTTGAGAAAGACCATCGCGCCGTTGCCGTCGGTGAGAGAATGGAAGGTCTCGAGTGCGATCCGCGTGTCGTAGACCAGAACGCGGAAGGCGCATTTGCGCGTTTCCGCGCGGGACATTTTGGTCAGAGGGTAGGACTGCTCCTCGCGGATCTCGGGTACGTGAGCGAGCTGCTCCAGATAGTACCAGAACACGCCGCGGCGCAGACGGACGGCGATCGAGGGGAATCGACGCACGGTGACGTCGAGCGCCTGCTGCAGGATCTCGGTGTCGACCGGCTCCTTGAGCGTTGCCGAAACGCGGAAGATGTTGCTCCAATTTTGTCTCCGCGCGGCGGGGTAGATCTTTGCCGCATTGTCCAGCGGAAGCCAACGGAGCTTTTGCTCGGGCGCCATATTCTGATTCAAAAAGCGGTTGATGATCGAGAAATCCTTGGCATCCTCGCGCACACCGTACAAAAGATACCCGTGCCAGCGTCCCGGTTTGACGTGAAGCTGACTCCTGCAGCCCGCCTCGATCAGCTTGGCATGGAGGTCCTCGGAGTCGCTGAGCATGATCTCCTCCTTGCCGACGAACAGAAGAGAGGGAGGAAGTCCCTCGAGAGAGGCAAAGAGCGGAGAGACGAAGGGATTTGTGCGGTCGTCGGTGTAAAAATCGGCATAAAAGGAGAGTCGCTGTGCCGTCATCGAGGGGTCAACGTCGGCATTTTTTGCATACGACGCGCCCGATGCCGTCAAGTCGGTCCAAGGGGAGATCGCGATGATCCCGCAGGGCTGCTCCAGGCCCATCTCGCGCAGTTTGAGACAGAGGGCATAGCAAAGTCCGCCGCCCGCGCTTTCGCCGCAGAGCGTGATATGGGAGGGGGAATACCCCTTTTCGATCAGATAAAGATAGGTTCTGAGCGCATCCTCAAGCGCCGCGGGATAGCGGTGCTCGGGGGCCAAGCGATAGGCGGGGCAAAAAACGCGCGTGCCGCTCTGTGCGGCAAGCATCGAGCCGAAGCCCATGGCATATTCGAGATCGCCGCAGGTGTAGCCTCCGCCGTGGAGATAGAGGATCACGCCCTGTCTGCGCTCGTCGTGCGGCAGGACCCAGGCGCCCCGGAAGTCGTCAAAGGAATGCTCCTTGGAAATGACCTGCTTGCGGTAGCGTGCCTCCATCAGCTCACCCAGCTTGTTCTGTCCCTTGCGCGTCAGCTCCAGGGAGGTGCTGTTGAGCAGAGGACGGAAGAGCGCGAGCTGTGTTCGAATGGTTTTTGCAGATAATGGCATCGTCGTATTCCTCGCTGCTTTATGTCAGAGGTGCTTCCGCATCCTCTTTTTGAGGGGCGGGGAAGGAGTCGGCAACCGCGGTCGCCAGGCGGTCGCAACGCTCGTTGTAGGGATGTCCGTCGTGACCCTTCACCCAAACGAAGGTGACCTTATGCTTCTTCAAAAGGTCGAGCAGACGCTCCCAAAGATCGGGGTTGAGCGCGGGAGATCGGTCGGCCTTCCGCCAGCCCTTCGCGCGCCAGGACTCTGCCCAACCGAGTGTGATGGCGTCGACCAAATATTTGGAATCCGAGGTCAGCGTCACCTCGCACGGCTCGCGCAGAGCCGAGAGCGCCTCAATCGCGGCGGAAAGCTCCATGCGGTTGTTGGTGGTGAGCGGTTCGCCGCCGGAAAGCTCCTTTTCCACGCGTCCGTAAACCAGGATCGCTCCCCAACCGCCGCGCCCGGGATTGCCTCGGCAGGCACCGTCGGTGTAAATATCTACGTGTTTCATCAAATGGTCCTTTCGGTTCGTATTGCTATCATTATATCTTATTTTTGCATGTTTTTCAATAATAATCGTAAATTTTTAATAAAAAGACTTGACCAATTGTGAACTTTTGTTTATAATAGAAGTGAAAAACGTCGAAAAGACGATTGCATCCAATCGAAATTCAAAGCAAGAAAGGAATTTTTTATATGGCAAAAGAGAAGGCAACCGAAAAGAAGAAAAGACGTCGCCGCTGGGGAGACCGCTCGGACGGTTACAAGCTGCGCACGATCAATCCGATGAATAAGTTCATGCCCTATATCATGCCACAGCGATGCGATGCCTGCAACACCTATGCCGATATGTTTGATATTTCGAAGACCGACCGCTTTTGCCGCCAGAAGGTGAGAGAGGGAAAGACCAATTTCGGATTTTTACATATCATGCTTGCGTCATACGTCCGTATGATTTCTCAGCGTCCCGGGATCAACCGCTTTGTCAGCGGACAAAAGATCTATCATCGTCACGACATTCAGATCGTGATGACGATCAAAAAGCAAATGTCTGCAGAGGCACCGGACACCTGCATCAAGGTGCGCTTTGAGCCGGATGACACGGTGGACGAGATCTATGAAAAATTCAACAAGGTTGTCACCGAGGTGACCTCTCAGCCCGAGGACAAGAGCTCCTTCGACAAGGTGAACAAGCTGCTCTCCCTCATCCCGGGTCTGCTTTGCCGCTGGACGGTGAAATTCTTGAATTTCCTTGATTATTTCGGTCTGCTTCCCAAAAAGCTTCTGTGGGTCAGTCCCTTCCACGGATCGATGATCATCACAAGCATGGGTTCTCTCGGTATCCGTCCGATCTATCACCACATCTACAACTTCGGCAATCTGCCGGTCTTCCTGGCATACGGCGGACGCCGTACCGTCGTTACCTGTGACGCTGACGGAAACGTTAAGAATAAGAAGTATATCGAGGTCAAGGCTGTGACCGATGAGCGTATCTGCGACGGATATTATTATGCATCGGCATTCAAGCTTCTCAAGAGATACATCGAAAATCCCGAGCAGCTCGACGTCAAGCCCGAGCAGGTCTTTGAGGATATTGATTGATCTGCTTTTGTGTGGGAACCTTTCTTGGAAAGGTTCCCACCTTTCTTTTTTGCAGGGGCAAAAGACGTCTCCACAAAAAACACCCTCTTGAAATTTTGCGAATACGGTTGACAGAAACGGCGATTTCATGGTAAAATATAAGCAGTAAAAAACGCAAGGAAGGTATGACAGCATGAAGAACGCACAGCTTGCGGATCTGTTGCGTCCGGACGGAATGGACGGGATCGTGGGGCAAGACCATTTGTTTGGCGAGCGCGGTGTGATCCGACGGATGCTTGGTGGCGGAAGGATCACGAATATGATCTTTTACGGCCCTCCCGGAACGGGAAAAACGACGGCGGCAACCGTGATCGCCAAGCAATCGGGAATGCATTTCAGAAAGCTGAACGCCACGTCGGCATCGTTGTCCGACATCAAGGACGTGATCAACGAAACGAGCAACGTCTTTGGCGCGGGCGGAGTTCTGCTCTATCTTGACGAGATCCAATATTTCAACCGCAAGCAGCAGCAAACGCTTTTGGAATACATGGAGGACGGTCGCATCACGTTGATTGCATCCACCACGGAGAATCCGCATTTCTACGTTTATAACGCGATCCTGTCGCGCTCGTCTCTGTTTGAATTCAAGCCGGTGACTCCAGAGGCACTGCGACCGGTCCTGCGGCGCGCGTTGGAATATCTGAACGGAGAAAACGCTCAGAGCAAAACGGCAGACGACGCACTTTGTGACTACGTGAGCGCCTGTGCGCGCGGTGACGTGCGACACGCCATCGTCCTGTTTGAAAATGCCTACCATGCCGCCGATGCCGAGATCCTGCGCGAGCATGTGGATAGCTTTGACACCTCGGTGACCTCCTTCAACGACGACACGCACTATGATCTGCTCTCTTGTCTGCAAAAATCGATTCGCGGCTCGGATCCCGACGCGGCGGTCTTTTATCTGGCAAAGCTGCTCTCCCTGGGTGAATTGATCTCGGTCTGCCGACGCTTGCAGGTGATCGCCTCGGAGGATGTTGGTCTTGCCTATCCGATGGCGGCCGCCATCACGCGCGCTTGCTGTGAGTCGGCAAAGGAGCTCGGGATGCCCGAGGCACAGCTGACCCTGGCAAATGCCGCGATCATGCTGGCAACCGCTCCCAAGTCGAACGCTGCGCACAATGCGGTGCTTGCCGCCGCGGAGGACGTCAGACGCGGAAAGGGCGTCAACGTGCCGACGCATCTGCAAAGCCCGCTTTTCAAGGGGTATCTCTATCCGCACGACTTTGAAAACCACTACGTAGCACAGCAATATCTTCCCGACGATCTGACGGGAACGGTTTATTATACCCCCGGTCCGAACAAGACCGAGCAGGCTGCCGCGGAATATTGGAGCCGCATCAAAAAGAAGCCGTAACACGAAGAGGAGACGACGATGAAACAGAAGATTTTGGGAATCGAATTTGGATCGACACGAATCAAATCGGTGCTGATCGATGAAACCGCCACGGTGCTTGCGATGGGTACCTACGATTGGGAAAATCAACTCGTGGACGGACTTTGGTCCTATGAATTGGATCTGGCGATCGTGGGAATGCAGGAAAGCTACCGCGCGTTGGTCGAGGATTGCGGCGAGCCGATCACAGAGCTGGATGCCATCGGCATTTCGGGCATGATGCACGGATATCTGGCGTTTGATGAAAACGGCAGGCAGCTCGTCCCCTTCCGCACCTGGAGAAATACGAATGCGAGCGTTGCCGCCGAGGAGCTTTCAAGGGCGTTTTCCTTCCACGTTCCCATGCGTTGGAGCGCTTCGCAATATTATCAGTGTGTCTTGGACGGACTCGATCACGTGCCGCGCGTGGCGCATCTGAACACGCTCGCGGGATATATTCATTATCTTCTCACCGGCAACCGCGTGCTCGGTGTGGGAGATGCCAGCGGAATGTTTCCGATCGAGGATGGAGATTATAGCCCCGGAATGCTCCGGATCTTTGAAGAAATGCTGAAAAAGCATCACGTCCGCACGGATTTCAAGAGCCTTTTGCCGCGCGTGCTCTCTGCGGGTGAGGATGCGGGCATCTTGACGCGCGAGGGCGCGTTGCTGCTCGATCCCACAGGGCGCCTGCAGGCAGGCTGCCGGCTCTGTCCTCCCGAGGGAGATATGGGAACGGGCATGATCTGCACCAACACCGTCGCGCCGCACAGCGCGAACGCATCGTTGGGAACGAGCGCCAATCTCACCGTCGTGCTCGCTCAGCCGCTCCGCAATTTTTATCCCGAGATCGACGTCATCATGACCCCCGACGGCCATCCTGCCGCGTTGGTTCACGCCAACACCTGCACCTCCGTGATCGACGCGTGGGTGAAGCTGTTCGGTGAGCTTTTGACGCGCGTGGGGGCAACCGTTGACCGCGGCGCGCTCTTCCGCACGCTCTTTGAAAGCTCGCTTGAAAGCGATGCTGACGTGGGCGGAGTGGCGGCATATAATTTCCTTGCCGCAGAGCCTCTGGCAGGTGTCGGGAAGGGAATTCCCACCGTCTTCGTCGGCGAGGGAGGAAGACTGACGCTTGGCAATTTCATGCAGGCGGAGATCTTCGGTGCGATCGCAACGCTCGCGCTCGGACTTGATATTCTTTCCGAGGAGGGCGTCAGGATCCAAAGCGTTTTCGGCCACGGTGGATACTTTAAAACGCCTCTGATCGGTCAGAACGCGCTCAGCGCGCTCGTCAAGGCACCCGTCACGGTCACCGAAACCTCCTCGGAGGGCGGTGCCTACGGAATTGCACTGCTTGCGCTTTATCAGCTCACGGGTACGGGCTCGCTGGCAGCGTTCCTGGATGGGATCTTCCGGGATATGGAAAAAACCACCGTCATGGCGGATGACGCACTCGTTGAAAAATGCGAGCGCTTTATGGAAAACTACAAAAAAGGATTGGTCGGCATCGCTGCACTGTGAGTGCCGTACTGAGGGGATCTTCTTGGCAAAGAGGGTCCCCTTGCTTTTTTCCGCGTTTTGAAAAAATCTTGCTTTCGCACCCTCAAAACGTCGATTTTTCTGTTGCAAATCCTTTCAAAATATGCTACAATAAGAATAACGATCCAAAAAGCAAAGGAGAGCGGACATGAATCTGAAATTGGCAGAGATCGCGCGCGAGGAGGCAAGAAAAAATTACCACGGAGACACCTCGGCGGCGATCGGAAATCTGTATCCCTTGGAGGAGCTTTTTGAGGTCGCGGACGACGTCACGTCGGCAAGCCTTGCCGAGGATTGGAGCGGCGCGTTCGTTTTTCTTTGTACGGAAAGAGCCGGCATCGGTCTGCCCGTCCGCTATCCCGATCCGCGCATCGGTGGCTCGTTTGCATACGTCGCGTGCTGGGAGCGTTATGCAAGGCTTCCCAAGATCCACCTGTGGCTCACAAAGGACAAGCCCCCCGAGGTGGGAGACCTCGTCGTGTTTGAGCCGACAGAGAAGGGAATCGCGCAAATGGGCATCATTTTGTCGCTGGATGAGGCGTGCATGGAGGTCGCGATCGGAAACTATCACAACCATTCCGCCGTCATCGAGCGACCGCTCAATGAAAACGTGAGGGGATATATTCGATTGCCGCAGATCGACCGATAAAATGAGAGTATAGTACTCGAATCGTCAAAAAATGATAAAAACAACAAAAATAAAATAAAAAAACCTTGACAAACATAAAAATCTATGATAAAATATGCTCAATTTATGAGCATACGGGGCGTTAGCGCAGTTGGGAGCGCACAACACTGGCAGTGTTGGGGTCAGGGGTTCGAATCCCCTACGCTCCACCAAAAGAACGGGGGCATGCATTTGCATGCCCCCGTTCTTTTGTCGGACCGTTTGATTTCAGAACCCCCGCGAATTGCCGAAGGCAATTTCGCTATACGTGCGCTGCTACAAGGGAACAAGCTCGCACAGGCAATCGCGCACGTTTGGGTTCTGAATTCCCGCGATCTATGCATGCCGCTTGATGGAAGGTTCATTGAATGAAAGCGTTATAGACAACAGATACCCTTTATAATCCGCAGAAATAATACCGCCCATTCGCTCGGTCAGCAGCTTTGCAATCGACAGACCAAGTCCTGTGGATTTCCGGGCGGAATCAACCGTATAAAAGCGGTCAAAGAGCTTACCGACATCTACCGATGAAAGCTCGGATGCGGTATTAGAGAACGTGATCTCTCCCGTATTGGTCATTGTTACCGTAAAATCACCGTCGCTATACTTTACTGCGTTACTAATGATGTTACCGAAAATGCGCGATAGAGCCGATTTGTCAAGAGAACGTACTACTGCGCTATCAGGTAATGAGATATTCGGCGTGATGTTCTTCTGCTCAAATGCTCCGTAAAAGGAAATCAGTGTATCTTCAAGCACCCTGCCCACATTGACATTTTCATAGTTCAAATCGGACACCGAGGAAACAACCGAGTATCTGAACAGTTCCTCGGTGAGCGCCTTGAGCGCTTCGGTGCGATTTGCGATCTGCTCCACGTATCGTCTTGTGTTATCCGTCATTTCTTCGGCTTCAAGCAATTCAAGGTAGCCGCATATTGCTGTAAGAGGTGTACGCAGGTCGTGAGATATATTCGTAACAGCCTCTTTCAGCTCCCGATCTCCGTTTATGTACTGCCTACGCTGACGGCGAAGCTCGGTAAGCTGCTTTGCAATTTCACTTGCAAGGTGTCGCACGTGCTTATCACTTGACGAAACCGTGATAAGCTGATTTGTGTCAGAGGAAAGATGCTCCGAAAGACACGAGCATATCTCGTCCATACTCTTTTGCATCATACGGATTTTGATTGCGAGTATAATAATGACTACGGCGAAAACACCGCAAATTATCCAAGGGAGCATCTTTTCTCCTTTCCTTTCATTTCAAGCTTTTTCGGCGGAACAGAAGCAATCCCACAGTGGAGATCAAAATGATCCACGTCAACGAATAAAGCGGAAATTCGCGTATTGTTTGAGCGTCCTCCGGGGCAACGCTGTCTCGACGCTCCGGCGGTTGATCGGGAAGACCTTCCCATGTTTGCGCCCATGCCTCATCCGAATAAAAACAGGAATGAAGCGCATCTGTGCAAAACATGAGTTGAGCGGTCGGCAAACAGTTGTCCGCCGTTGCGAGGAAGGTGCGCAGGGGTGGGTGAATATACTTTTCGTTTTCATGCAACATGAGAACAAAGGAATCGGTGGCTTCGTCGTAACGCATGGATTCCCATTGCTCGGGTTGTGCCAGACGAGATGTGACTGTGTCATTCCAAATCAACATACCAAGCAACAAAAGCAGAGCCATGACAGCCGCAATCGCGCGCGACGGGACCAACATTGTAAAACTCAGAAGCGTTGCCGCAAACGAAATGCAGCAAAGCCACATTCCAAAAACGAACCAAAACAAAATATCAGGGCGGAAATTGGGAATTAGGCGCGCATTGATTACGACAACCGGGACGGCAAACAATAAAAACAAAAGTGAGACTGAAGCAATTATAACCAAAAGCTCGGAAAGAAAAATCCTTCCTCTGGTTGCGCCCAAAACGACTTTTCTTTGAAAGCCTCCGTGTGTATGCTCAGTGCCAACGCTCAAGCTGACGAAAATTGCGATCAGTGCCAGCTCCAGAATGGCGATCCACATGTGTTTTTCCGCAACATACGAATCTTGATACAAAAAGACGCCCATCCAAAGACCGAGGATCAAGGAGAGACAGACGCAAATGAAAAACAACCGGCTTTTGAAATGGCGATGACATGCCGCACGCAGTAATTTCATCATACCGATTCACCCCCCACGAGGTTGATAAAATATGCCTCCAGGTTTTCGTCCTGCTCATATGCGTGAATCAAATTACAGTTTTCCTTTGCAAGCTCCATTACAAGCTCGGAGAGAACAATATCTCCAAAGATATTTGCTTCTGTTTCGGACAATACCTCATAGTCCTTTTTCATTCGGTCAAGCACACGGATAAGAGCCTTGGTGTCGCTCACCTCTACCTTGACACACTTTCGGCACACGGCTTCAAGCTCATCGGCGCTTATCTCTTTTACAATGTGTCCTTTTTCGATAAAGCCGTAATGTGTTGCAAGCTTGGAAAGCTCTCCGAGGATATGGCTTGAAATTAACACGGTAATACCGTGTTCGTGATTGAGCTTCAAAATAAGCTCTCTGATTTCAACGATACCTTGCGGATCAAGACCGTTTATCGGCTCGTCAAGTACAATAAAATCGGGATTGCCGATCAGAGCGACGGCAATGCCAAGTCTTTGCTTCATACCGAGCGAGAAATTACAAGCTTTCTTTTTGCCCGTATTTTCAAGTCCTACGAGCTTCAAAATTTCGGGTATGCTATCGTAGTTCGGCAGACCGATAACGAGGGCTTGCTGCTTCAAATTGTCCTCTGCGGTCATATCAAGATAGATAGACGGTGTTTCAACTACAGCCCCCATTCTGTGCCTTGACTTCGATATTTGTCTGTCTTTGTTCGATATTCCGTAAAGCGTGTATTCGCCCGATGTCGGCTCTTGTAAGCCGCAAATAACACGGATAAGCGTGGTTTTACCCGCGCCGTTCCTTCCCACAAAGCCGTATATCGCTCCCTTGGGAATGTGCATTGTTAAGTCCTTCAACGCTTCAAACTTTCTGTATTTCTTTGACAGCGCCGAGGTTGTGAGTACGTATTCCATTTCAAACCTCCTAATAATATGATGCTGCCATTTTATAATAAAAGCGTAAAGATAGCGGTAAAGAAAAGAGTAAAGATTTCGTAAGGATTTGCCGCAGTGCGGCCTCCAATCTCGTGGTACAATATCGAAAGCCCCTTGTTTTGCTCCCGATGGCGAGGTTTGGTATGTTTTTTAGCTTTTTAGCTTAAAGCCAATACCCCAAACCGCTTCAATATAATCCTTGCCCGAAGCATCACGGAGCTTTTTGCGGAGATTGCTAACGTGGATCTTCAGAGAGCTTTCGGTGCAATCGGGAGTATCAAGACTAATGTGGTCGAGCAGTTGCGACTTTGATACCGCCTGCGTACTGTTCAGCATCAGATATTTTAGAATAGCGTATTCCGTTCTCGTCAGCTTCAAATCTACATCGCCTACCGTCACGGCATAGTTCGCCGTGTTCAAAGTGATCATATCGTAATGTAGTAGCGTGGTCTGAACGGTTGTGTTCCTCAGAGCTACCGCTATTCTTGCAAGAAGCTCCTTTGTATTGAACGGCTTTGTCACATAATCTACCGCGCCGCCAAGCAACAAATCGACCTTATTATCCACGTCGATCTTGGCACTCACGACGATAACAGGAGTATTCTTTATCTTGGGTAGTATTTCCTCTCCCGATAGTCCGGGGAGCATTAAATCGAGCAATACGAGATCAGGAGTTTTGTATGCAAGCAACATCAGAGCTTCCGTTCCCGAGTAGGCGCGCAAAACGCCATAGCCCTCTTTTACGAGGACTTCCTCAAGCATATTGCCGATGTGTATATCATCATCTATTATTGCGATTGTTTTCATAATAACCACCTGTCATTCGAATTTAAGCATATTATGATTATATCATAAAATTGTGAATATGTCTACTCCTATGCAAAACAAAACGGAGCCATGCAAAGCATGGCTCCTGTTTTTGTTTATCCAAGCCGCAGGCTTGGCATATCATCGCCGCTCGCAGTGCGGTGTATATCATCAAGGGCGGCGAGCCGCTCTTGTATCTCATCACGCGTCAGCGTGCATCCTCCTGCGGCTTGATGATATGCAATGCTTCGCATTGATGATATACCGCAAAATTGCGGATGATATAATACAAGGCTGCACCTTGATTTGTTTACAAAAATGTGGTATAATAGAGCAAAGAAAGGCGGTGTTGTTATGACGAAGGAAGAGGTTTTACGGGGCGCGCTTGCCCTGAACGGTAGTGACAGTAAATATACTGTTGCGGTTGAAGGGGACAAAATCACCATTCAAGCGAAATTCTCTGCGAATGCTACCGGTACAAGAATGGGTGTTTTTTCTTGTGTCGCTCACCTGAATGACGATAACACTTATGTTGAAACACATACCGCTCATGATGGACGGCGATCGCAATTTGGAAAGGTTGTCAAAGTGCAAAAATCCATTTCATTTACTTTTGGTGGAGGGAGTGATGAAGTAGAAGTGGAAAAAGAAGGTTTCAACTCAGAAGACATCAAAAAGATTTTAAGAGATTATCTTGAAGAATGTGGATACAAAAGAACAAATAAAGGTTTTTTCAGGCGTTTGTTTGGCAGATAAAAACCACTCTATTATAAATCCAACGAAAGATACGCACCTTTTTGCGTTTTCACCTGAATTCGCGCACCGTTTGTGCGTTTTTTCGCAAAAGAACAGGAGTCATGCAAAGCATGACTCCTGTTCTTTTGTCGGGTCGTTTGATTTCAGTCCCCCGCGCCGGTTGGAAAAGCCGTGCAATTGCAGGGGTTTTGAGTTTGTTGGTTCTCTTGATTGCGGGGATCGACGCATGAACAAGCGTCGCAAGGGATCGCTTTCATGCTCGCGCTTATTTCAAAAGTGCGACGTGATAGCTCCAATCCTTTTCGTTTTGTTTTTTTAAGTGGATTTGACGATCGAAAATGCTCTCTTGAAAGCTTTTGAATCCGTTTGGTAAGTAGGGCTCGATCTGTAAGGGCTTCAGCAAATCCTTCACCGTTGTATAATTTTTAGAGGACACACGGATTACAATTTGTGTTTTCACATGAAAGGAAAGCGCGATGCTTTTTCCGCTGATCGGCTCCGCGGAAAGCACGATATATCCCGCATGGGCATCTTTTCCGTAGTTGGCCGATCTCATAAAGGATACATATTGCACCTCCTCAAAATTCAATCGACAGCAGCGCTTTTTCAAAAGAAGGCTTTCTGCATAGGATTCGTGAAGCTTCGCAACCATAATCCCTCTGTAAGTAAGAAGCGTTACGATGCCCAAAACACAAAAATAAACACCCCAGCACAGGTAAAGAGACCAATAGAAATCATCCGGAGCGTCGGCAAAAAACAGTGTAATATGATAGCCCACAATTGCGATCAATGAAGCAAATAAAACCGTCGCAAGCACGATGGCATCTATGAGGTGTGGCGGTGAAACAGGAATCCTTTTGAATGTTTTCATACGTTCCCTCTCCTTGCGTCGATCGTTTTGCGATTTTGATCTTTGCTCACTTGATCCCAAACCGTTTTCTCAGTCTGAGGAGATAGTAGGTGATGAGCTGTGTGAGTGCGAAATCATACAACAGGAAGCAACCGAAGCACATCACGTACAAAACGATGGGCAGCCAACGAATCCCGTCCATATTCAACGCGTCGGGCAGGAAGAGGCGCATGAGCGCCAACAATGCCGCGAGGCAAAGATGGAACACGATGATCTTCAGCACCAGCGAGATCGGCTTTTTCAGCTTCTCCAGCTTTTCCTTGACGATCGGATAGAAGCCGGCAAAGCATGCGTAAAAGAGCGCGGGTGTTTTTTGCGGCAGAAGCACGAGAGAGAGCACCGACGTCACGAGCCAGATCAGCCAAGGGTAGGCTCCGCCCATCTCAATGACGGCATAGATCCCCAAAAGCGATGCCAGGACCGCAACCGTCACGTCGAGGACCTCGACGAGCGAGCCGAGCATCAAAATGATCACACCGAGCGCCGCCAGCATCGCGCTGACGGTCAGATATTTGGTTCGTCTGCGAATACGGTCACGCATCGTTGCAATCTCCTTTCATCGTCATCAGCAGCAGGAGATCAGGTCTCCGCCCAGGCATTCACAGCAGCAGTCTGCGCAGATCAGGCTGGAGCACAGGTCGCATCCGCAGCCCGACGAGCTCGACGTGCGGTAGCCGCCGCCGTAGGTCGACGCCTGCTCCTGCATACGCGTCTGCGCCGCGCGGTATTCGGTGTTGTAGGGGTCCATCGCGCAAGCATGGTCGAACATCTTTTTTGCGTCGAGAAAGAATCCGCGCTTGTAGAGCACGCATCCCATCAGAAAATACCACTCGGCATTCTGCTGGGCGGTGCCCATCGTGCGCAGCAGACGCTCCGCCTCTGCGATCTCATTCTGATTGATGAGATTGCGGATCTGCGTGAAGGTCGCGTTGCCGCCCGTGGCGCCGGGATTGCCCTGATAGGAGCCGCCGCTCTGCTGAGCGCGACCCGCGCGCATCTTTTGAATCTCATCATAAGCGGCATTGATCTCCTGCATCTTCTCGGTCGCGAGATCGGCAAGATCGCTGTCGCGGTATTTGTCGGGATGATATTTCCGCGCAAGCTCGCGGTAGGCCTTTTTTACCTCTTCGTCACTCGCATCGGGGGAGACCCCCAACACCTCGTAAGGATTTCTCATGTTTTACCGTTACCTTTCAGAATAATCGTCAATCAGCTGCAATCGCAGTCACAGCCGTCACAGTTGGAGCAGATCTCTCCGCACACGTCTCCGCAACAGTCTCCGCCGACCCCGCCGCAACATTCACAGCAACAGTCAACGAAAAAGTTACTGTCGCTTGCATTGGGCGATTGCGGCTTTTGTGAAAACCACTGTCCGAAAGAGGCGGCGTATATTTTTAACCGCTCCCGTCCCTCGGCATACAAAGCATTGTCCGGCTCCAATTCATGCGCACGGCGATACAGTGCTTGTGCGTCCAGATAATATTCGCGTGCAAAGAGTTCGTTTGCGGCATCAAAGCAGTCCCTTGCGGTCATCGCGTTTGCCGTCATGATGTACGTGCTCCTTTGTCGTGCGTCGGATCGCCTTTGCGCTCGGTCAGTCTTTTTGCCGTCGACGGCATGCCGAGATACAGGATGTTCGCGATGATCTCGCGCAATTCGGGGGTGGGATATTCGTCCATCAGCAAAAATCCGCGCTCGGCATCGCAAAGCAACGCCGTCAGCGCCAGACGCAGATTTTCCCAATCTGCCTCGGTTGGGGTCTCGCCGAAGAGCTGCAGATAGGGATTGAAGCGTCCTCTTTTGCGATCCTCTTCAAAATCATCCGCCGCGTCAACGAGATAGATCCAATGTCCCACGGCGCGTCCGAGCGTCGCGGCGATCCGCGCCTCGCGGGAGGGAAGTCCTTCTTGGAATACCGCCTCCATCAGCTTGCCAAACTGTGCCGCAAGCTCATCGGCGCTGCCGAAGTCGCGCTCCTTTTTTTCATAATCCGAAAGTCGCGCCAAATGCTCGGCGATCGCGCGGTCCAGGTCGGGATGGCGGCGGCGGGCGCGGCGGTAAGCCGACGACAAAAACGGCCTTGCCATCGCGGCGCGCGCCTTTTTCAAGCCTTTTTCGTCAATGAGATCGTCTCTGAGCTTATGATAGACCAACAGCGCCGACGCGTCGGCGCAAAAGTCAAGTGCGTCACAGGTCTGCACGGTGGGACGTGAGCGGAAGGGATGAACGATGCATCGCTGCTTTCTGACGATCGGCTTTTCGCCCGTCAGGGCAAGGCGCACTGCCGCCAAAAAGACGAAGTCGTAATTGAGCGTCATGCGAGAGCACTGTCCCGTGCATTTGCCCATACGGTGACAGAGTCCGCAATAGAGCGCGCGGTAAAAGGTGTCCTCGCGCACGCGAAGCTCCTGTCGGTCGGTTCGAACGTATCCCAGCATGCCGATCCCCCTCCTTTTTTGAGCATTCTCTTATAATCATACCTTATTTTATTGTAAAATGCAAGAATATTTTGTATGTTTTTTGAAAAATTATTTCCGCGTCGAGCGTTTTTGTCGCAACCGTCGGAAAACAATCAAGGAGAAGCACCGAAGATGCCTCTCCTTGATCCTTCTATACGGAAGCCGCGCAGAGCGGCTGTGATTTCATCATAATATGTATGATAAATTCCGTTTTGATTTGGAAGATGTTTGCTCGAATAAAAGTCGACCTTACTTCGCGTAATCCACAGCACGCGTTTCTCTGATCAGATTCAGCTTGATCTGTCCGGGGTACTTTGCTTCTTCTTCGATCTTCTTTGCCATCTCGCGAGCGATCAACTTCATTTCTGCATCGTTGACCATCTCGGGCTTGACCATCACGCGGACCTCGCGGCCTGCCTGGATCGCATACGCCTTTTCGACGCCCTGGAAGCTGACGGCGATCTCCTCCAGCTTTTGCAAGCGCTTGATGTAGTTCTCCATATCCTCGCGACGTGCACCCGGTCTTGCGGCGGAAACCGCATCGGCGGCCTGCACCAGAATCGCGATCAGCGTCTTGGGCTCCACATCGTTGTGGTGTGCCTCGATCGCATGGATCACCTCTGCGCTCTCCTTGTACTTCTTCGCGGCGTTCACGCCAAGCTCCACGTGAGAGCCCTCCATATCCTGCGGGAATGCCTTACCGATATCGTGCAGCAAGCCTGCGCGGCGTGCCAGATTTCCGTCTGCGCCCAACTCGTCGGCCATCATGCCTGCCAGCCACGCCACCTCAATGGAGTGCTGGAGCACGTTCTGACCGTAGCCGGTGCGGTAACGCAGGCGTCCGAGCAACTTGATCAGCTCGGGATGGATTCCGTGCACGCGAACGTCGAAGGTTGCGCGCTCACCTGCCTGCTTGATGACGGCATCCACCTCGCGGCGTGCCTTTTCCACCATCTCCTCGATGCGAGCGGGGTGGATTCTGCCGTCGGCGATCAGCTTTTCCAGAGAAAGTCTCGCCACCTCGCGGCGAACGGGATCGAATCCGGAAACGGTAATTGCCTCGGGCGTGTCGTCAATGATCAGCTCGACACCCGTGAGTGTCTCGAGCTTTTGGATGTTTCTTCCTTCGCGGCCGATGATGCGTCCCTTCATATCCTCGTTGGGAAGCGTCACCACGGAGATTGTGGATTCGGTCACGTGATCGGCGGCGCATCTCTGGATCGCCAGGGAGAGCAGGTTGCGCGCCTTTGCGTCAGCCTCCTCCTTGAACTGCGACTCCAGCTCATCCAACCTTTGCGCCATTTCGTGTCTTGCCTCGGATTCCACGCGCTCGATCAGCTCGTCCTTTGCCTGCTCGGCGGTCAAACCCGAAATGTCCTCCAGCTTTTTCAGATGCTGTGAAAGAACCTCCTGGATCTGCTCGCGGACGGCGTCGTTTGCCTTCAGCTTTTCATCCAGCTGCTCGCTCTTGCGCTCGAGAGCCTCGGTTTTCTTGTCTAGCGTTTCTTCCTTCTGGTTGATTCTGCGTTCCTGACGGGAAACCTCGGAGCGGCGCTCCTTCAGCTCGCGTTCAGCCTCGTTTCGCAAGCGCAGGGATTCTTCCTTTGCTTCCAAAAGTGCTTCCTTCTTCTTTGCTTCGGCATTCTTGGAGCCTTCCTCCAAAATGCGCTTCGCTTCCTGCTCGGCAGAGCCGATCTTGGCCTCGCCGATCTTTTTGCGGATCAAAAATCCGATCAGAATTCCAATCGCCAATGCCACGATCGCGGCAATCGCAGGAATGATGATTTTTTCCATAAAACACCTCCTTGATTCTATGTGTTCGTTGAATTTTTCTTTTTGTTGAATCCGCGGATTCCGTGCATTCAAACATCTTTTATTATACACAAAAACTCGACGTATGTCAAGGGTTTGTCAAATGTTTTTTACCTTCGTTTCCAAAGTTTTTACAAAATTTGGGAGCGTGCGGCAAGCTCCTGTCGCAGATATCCGAAGCGCTTGCAGGAATCGATCAGCAAAAGGACCGAAACGGCAAGTCCGATGAGAGAGAAGATCAGCGATCCGCTGATCGCAACCGCAGTTTCCTTGCGATTGGGAATCCGCTCCTCGGCAGCTCCGCTCGTCACGAGGATGCTCTTGACGTCATCGTAGCAAACCGTATCCTCAAAGGTATAGGACACATCACGGGAGGTGCGTGCGGGCAGAACGAAGCCCGGCAGCTCCAAAATCCGTTCCCGGTCCTCGCCCTCCACGCTCACGCGCAGAGCATCCACGCGGATCTCCTTGTCGGTGGGGTTTTTCAACACGCCCATCAACAGACAGGTATAGTGCTTCTCCGGAGAGCCCGCCGGCGTCAGCGACGCCGAGGAAACCTCAAATTTCTCCTTGGTTGCGAGCCCCGAGGACTCGGCAGGGATCAATTCCAGCACACAAAGCACCGCAAACAGCACCGTCAGGGCGGCACAGATTCCAATGCGAGCATAGCCCGCAAGCTTGGCACGAAAAGCTTCCTTTTTTTGCATATATGTCACCTCAGTTTCAGATCATTGATACGGTCGAATGTTCCGTTGTCTTTATTATAACATCTTTTCTTGGAAAGTGCAAGAGATTTTACACAAAAGAAACAGGTTGTCCGTTCTATTCCGCTCAAATCGGTCATATTTTAAAGCACCCCACAAGATTCTCTTCGGAAAGGAGACCTCAAATGAACTTTGACCTGAAAGGGCAGCTGCTCTCTCTTGCTGCTCATTCTCAAAAGGCCGCCGCACTTCTGCGCGCCGCCGTTTGCGAGGATTGCCGATCCTGCGTCTCGGAGATTTCCGATCTCAACCGACAAACGCTTTCGGATCTGGCGGACGCCGAGCGCGCATTGCTTGGCGGATCCCCAAATCCTTGTGCACTTTCCGCCGTGCATAGCCTCGCGTCCTGCATTTCCTATGCCTTCTCGGCCGCCATGCTCATCCCGCAAAAGCTCCCTCGACTCCCGCCGCTTGCAGAGATCGTATCGGCAAGCGAGCTTCTTTCTGCCTACCCAACGCAGATGCTCCAAGCCCCCGACACGCTCTCACTCTATCAGATCCATCTTTGTGCGAACAAAGGACGCGGCGCGCACGCGATCCTGATCACGCATTACTGTCTGGCAAGGGAGGATATTTCTCTGCTCCCGCTGGCGCTTGCCCTGGAGGATCACAGAAATGCATTGGAGCGCGCCTGCGGTGAGCTGATGCCACTGTCGGAGCCTTGAGACGCGGTGGAGATCGAAAGGCAGCGCTTCTCGCTCGATTTTGCACAGTTTTTTTCAAAAAAGGATTGATTTATCGACAAATCTATGCTAGAATAAAGAGAAAACAAATTTCGTTTATGAAAGGGACCGATCATGAAAATCACCGAATTGAAATCGGCTTTGCTTGCCAAAAAATTTGACGAACGCTTCGCATATATCTACGGTGCGGAAGCGGTTGAAGCGCAAAGAGCGCGCTATGCCGCCGCAGTGGATTCCTTTGCAAAGCTCTATGGCTCCGACCGTGATGCCGCGCTCTATTCCGTCGCGGGACGCAGCGAGCTTTCGGGAAATCATACCGACCACAACCACGGCTGTGTCATCGCCGCATCGATCGATCTCGACATCATTGCGGTCGCAGCACCCAACAATGAAAATATCATCCGTGTCAAAAGCGAGGGCTTCAAGGAGGACGTTGTTGACATCAACACCTTCACCGCTCCCCTCGAAAACCCCGAGGGACATTCCAACGAGCTGATCGCCGGTATGGTCGCGGGCTTCCGCAAGGAGGGCCTTTGCGTTGGCGGCTTTGATGCCTACACGACCTCCAACGTGCTCAAGGGCTCGGGAATCTCCTCCTCTGCCGCCTTTGAGGATATGATCGGAAACATTCTCAGCCATATCTACAACGACGGAAAGGTCGACAACGTCGAGATCGCAAAGCTTTCGCAGTATGCCGAGAACGTGTTTTTCGGAAAGCCCTGCGGACTGATGGATCAGGTGGCTTGTGCCGTCGGCGGAATCGTTGCCATCGACTTTGCCGATCCCAAGGCTCCCGTGATTGAGAAAATGGACTTTGACGTCAGCGCCGCAGGCTATAACCTCTGCATCGTCAACACGGGCGGTAACCATGCCGATCTGACCGACGACTATGCATCGGTTCCCGCCGAAATGAAGGCGGTTGCCGCATATTTCGGCAAGCAGGTCCTTCGTGAGCTGGACGAGGACACGGTGATCGCCGAGATCCCCGCGTTGCGTGAGAAGCTCGGCGACAGAGCCATCCTTCGCGCGCTCCACTTCTTTGCGGAAAACCGCCGCGTTGCCGCACAGAAGGCGGCTCTTCAGAAGGGTGACATCGATGCCTTCTTCGATGGTGTCATCGCATCCGGACGCTCCTCCTTCTGCTATCTGCAGAACGTCTACACCTCCAAAAACCTCTCTGAGCAGGGTCTCTCCCTTGCACTTTCGCTTGCAGATCACCTTCTGTCGGGCAAAAAGGCGGCTTGGCGTGTTCACGGAGGTGGATTTGCCGGCACGATCCAGGCGTTTGTACCGACCTGCGAGGTGGAAGCCTTCCGCTCCGCCATGGATGCCGCATTCGGCGAGGGCCGTTGCATGGTTCTGCGTATCCGTCCCGTCGGCGCCGTGAAAATTTGAAAACGATTGCATCAACATTTTGCGGGAGAGGCGAGCTTCCTTCAAGAAGCTCGCCTCTCCCGCAGGTTTTTATTGAGGTTTTTATTGAAATGTGGAAAAAGCCTTCCCACAAAGAGCTTTTAAGCTTCGATCATCTCCGACAATGCATCCGAGAGTGCCGTGAACTGTGCGATGTCGAGCTTTTCGCCGCGGATGTCGGCGGGATGACCGCAGGCGGTGACGGCGGCGGTGATCTGCTCGCGGGAGAGCTCGGAGAAGCCCGCACCGAGTGCGTTGACCAGCGTCTTGCGTCTCTGCCCGAATGCCGCCTTGATGGTGCGGAAGAGCATGGTCTCGTTCTTGGGGACGTAGGGCTTTTGCTTGTGCAGCTTGATGCGGATGACCGAGGAATTGACCTTTGGAGCGGGGACGAAGCGGTCGGCGGGAACGGTGAACAGCTTTTCGGCCTCGCCGTAGTAGGCAAGCACCGCCGTGATGGCGCCGTAATCCTTTCCGCCTGCCTTGGCGCAAAGACGGTCGGCAACCTCGGCTTGGATCATAATGGTGATATAATCGAACGGCAGACGGCTCTCAAGCAGCTTCATCAGAATCGGCGTGGTGATGTAATAGGGAAGATTGGCGCAGACCGAGACGGGACCCTCTGCGAAGTAAGGCGCGAGAAGGGCGTCAAGATCGGTTTTCATCACGTCCTCGTTGATGACGCGCACGTTGTCAAATTCACCGAGCGTGTATTGCAGAACCGGGATCAGTCCGCGGTCGATCTCGAGCGAGACCACCTGACGGCGGCGGAGCGCCAGCTCATAGGTCAGTGTACCGATGCCGGGGCCGATCTCGAGGATCGTGCTTTGGGCGTCGGCGCAGCATTCCTCGGCGATGTCCTCCACGACGAGGCGGTCGGTCAGAAAGTTCTGCCCGAATTCCTTGTGAAAGGTCAGATGAAACATTGCCATGATCTGACGCACGGTTTTGATGTCACATAAATTCATAGGGGGACTCCTTTTGGATTGATCGTTTTGCGTTTTGCCTTCCGACGGGGAAGGGGTGGATTTTTGAAAAGATTTTTGGAAAAAAAGAAGTTTTTTTGAAAAGGATATTGACAAAAGCTCTTTTTTCGGATATAATATAATACGTTGCGATCGAAAAAGTAAATATGCTGGTGTAGCACAGTCGGTAGTGCAGCTGATTCGTAATCAGCAGGTCGTGTGTTCGAGTCACATCACCAGCTCCAAGAGCCACTTGCTTCCGCAAGTGGTTTTTGTTATTTTGGGTATTTGAAGCTTCGTCTTTGACGAAGGATTCGTAATTTGCCCTATGGGCAATGTTGCATCAGGCCACGTGTTCGGATCACATCACCAGCTCCAAGAAAAGCTCACCGTACGGTGGGCTTTTTTTGCCGAAGCTTCGTCTTTGACGAAGGATTCGTAATTTGCCCTATGGGCAATGTTGCATCAGGCCACGTGTTCGGATCACATCATC
>JAZSJS010000112.1:0-3549 GCA_045534435.1 Eubacteriales bacterium | reverse complement strand
TGTCTAGCTAAGACCGCTTGGCCTCCGACTTCTTGAGGGTTGTTTTGGGTCGTGGGTCCCAAAACAACTGCGAGAGCAATTGCTCATTCGGAACGCACGGATATAGGCTTTCTTTTTTACCCCTTGTCAGGAAAGTTTTTGCGGGGGTGTGGGGGTGGCTTTTTTCAAAAAGCACCCCCACAAAAAAGATTGGTCGAGCGCACAGACATACCCACCATTAGCCCCCACAAATCGCGTCCTTCCAATCTCACCCCCACAAAAAATGAACGCTCGAGCGCACAGACTCACCCAACGTCAGCCCCCTCAAATGCATCCTTCCAAAAAGCCCCGCAAAAAATCAGTGCAAGATCGATTTTTTGTATTCCTGCGGAGACATATGAACGAAGCGCTTGAAGGTGATGGAAAAATATTGCGGGGTATCAAACTGAAGCAGCTCGGAGATCTGCGTAAAGTTATAGACTCCCTCGCGAATCAGCTTTTTTGCCTCCTCGATCTTCATCTGATTGAGGTATTGCATGATGCCGCCGGCTTGGTAGCTCGCAAAAAGAGCCTTCACCGTGCTGGCACTTTTTCCCATCTTGGCGGCGATTTCTCCAACGGTCAGCCTTTGATAGACCGAGGAATCCAAAAGATCGAGCAACTCCTTCACCTGAGCCGGGATACTCACGCCGTTGACCTTGTAGCGGTAGCGACTTTGCTTTGCCAGCACGTCGGTATTACGGTGCAGCGTGATGAGGAAGATCTCCAACAGGTTTTTCGTCATCTGACTGCTTCCGAAGGGCGCGTTGTCGAGCTTTTTCAGCTCTTGCAGCAGAGGATTGCGTTTGTCAACCATCTGATATGCCGAAAGCCCCTCGCGGAACAGCATGGACAAGAGCGTCTTTTCTTCGGCAGAAAGGCGGATGATCTTTTCTTCAAAATAGCGCATGGCGGGATCGCTCGATTCAAAGGTCATGGTCGAGACGTTGGGGGCAACGGTTCCGTTTGAGCGGATGGCGTGAAATTCGCCCGGCTTGTGAAAGGTCAGCTCTCCGCCCTTCAGAATGAACTGTCTGTGGTCGGCGGTGCAAATGATCTCACCGCGGTCAATATATACCATCTCCCAAAAATCGTGACTTTCCCCGTCGAAAACGAAATCCTTGGAAAACTCCATATAGAAGATCGTGATCAGCTTTTCGACGTTGATCACACGTTCAAACTCGTGTCTTATAAATTTATCCGACAAAGAACTCACCTCTTGGCTGTTTTTATAAATATTATACCCGATTTCACATTCAAATGCAAGTCTTTTTTTGATAAAATAAAATCACGGACCGAAGCGCGCTGCGCTTTGATGGATTTTTGTGAAAAAGGAGTATACCTATGAAAAAGGGGATCAACATCTGGTCGTTTCCGGCACAACCGCTCGCCGAAAGCTTTGCGCTTGCAAGGGATGCAGGCTTTGACGGTGTCGAGGTCGGACTGCTCGCCGAGGGCGAGGTAAGCTTGAAAAGCACCGAAAAGGAGCTTTTGAAGGTCAAGGAGGAAGCAAAAAACAACGGGATCGAGCTGTATAGCATCGCGACGGGACTTTATTGGGATCATTGGCTGACCGACGATCTTCCCGCAGAGCGTCAGGTGGCAAAGGACATCGTGAAAAAGCATCTTGAAACTGCAAAGATATTGGGATGCGACACGATTCTGGTCGTGCCCGGCTCGGTTCACGCCGAGTTTGCGGCGCCCGGAAAGGTGGTTGACTATGAGAGTGCCTACCAAAGATCTCTGGAGGCTCTGTGCGAGCTGAAGGAGCACGCCGAGGCGCTTCAGGTGAACATCGGTATTGAAAACGTCTGGAATCAGTTTCTGACCTCTCCGCTCGAGATGCGCAGCTTTATCGATCAGATCGACAGCCCCTTTGTCGGCAGCTATTTCGACGTTGGAAACGTGCTTTTCAACGGACACCCCGAGCATTGGATCAAAATTCTCGGCAATCGCATCAAGAAGGTGCATTTCAAGGATTATCGCATCGCTGCCGGAGGTCTGCACGGCTTTGTCGATCTCTTGGCGGGTGACGTCGATTATCCTGCCGTCATGCGTGCGCTGAGCGAGGTCGGCTACGACGGCTGGGTCTCCGCAGAAATGATTCCGAATTACAAATATTACACCGAAACGATCATTTACAACACGTCCCGTGCGATGGACATGATTTTGGGGAGGAAATAAGAAATGCTGAAAATCGGATTGATCGGCTGCGGCTTCATGGGAAGCATGCATGCCAACTGCTATCAAAATATTGAGGGTGTAAAGGTCACCGCCGTTGCCGACGTCCGCCGTGAAAAGGCGGAGGAGCTGGCAGCGCTTTCGGGCGCAGAGATCTATGCGGACGGAAAAGCCTTGATCGAAAACGCCGACGTGGACGCGATCGACGTCTGCCTTCCCACCTATCTGCACGCCGAGCACGCTCTGCTCGCAATGAAAAGGGTGAAGTACGTATTCGTGGAAAAGCCGGTTGCACTCACCGTGGACGAGGGGAATGCTCTGATCGCCGCCGCAAAGGAAAGCGACGCCAACGTGCAGATCGGCCAGGTGATCCGCTTCTGGGACGAGTACGTCGAGCTGGCGAAGATCGTCAAATCGGGCATCTACGGCAAAGTGATCCACGCAAATTTCCGTCGTCTCTCTCCCGTTCCGACCTGGGGCTGGGAGGATTGGCTTCTGGATGCCAAGCGCTCGGGTGGCGCGGGACAGGACCTGCACATCCATGACGTTGACTACGTCCTCTCGATCTTCGGAGAGCCGCAGTCCTTTTCTTCGATCAAAAATACGCTCGGAAATACCAACGATTACGTATGCACGCTCATGAAATACCCCGATTTTGCGGTCGGCGTTGAGGGTACGTGGGGTCTCCCCGAAAGCTATCCCTTCACCGCCACCTTCCGTGTCGTTTTTGAAAACGCAACGGTCGAAAACGCGGAAGGCGGCTTGATGTGCTACGATAAAAACGGCGCGCATGAGATCAAAATTGAGAAAAAAGCGCTCGGCGGCGAGGGCTACAAGGGCGGAAACATCTCCGATTTGGGCGGATATTACAACGAGCTGCTCTACTTCTGTAACCGCGCGGCGAACGGCGAAAAAATCGAGCAAGCCACGCTTCCCGACGCAGTCAGATCGCTCGATTTCGTCTTGCGTGAGTTGAAATAAACGACCGTCATTTGTATAAGCGCGGTTGGAAGGACGCGTTTTAAGGACACGTTTTGTGGGGGAACTTTTTGAGAAAAGTTCCCCCACACCCCTTCAAAAACTTTTATCGCATTGGGTATAAAGGTAATTCTTTATCTCTGCGCTCGCTCTTTCAATTGCTCCCGCGGCCGGCGGCGACCTGCGATCAGCAGGTTCGCCGAACGATGTTTGCCTTTGGCAAGTGATGTTGGCTGCGCCAAATGATGACGGCTTCGCCGAATGAAGTGTGGCTTCGCCACGTTTTGGAGGCAAACATCACATCGTTTGCCCCCTCGTTGTTTTTCAACGAAGGGGGCAACATCATTTACGAGCAAAGCGAGTAACATCATT
>JAZSJS010000050.1:0-5737 GCA_045534435.1 Eubacteriales bacterium | reverse complement strand
ACTCCCTGGCTCACAGAACGACATGGCTACGATACGACTTCCACTCCCATTGCCAAACGGGATCGAGATGCGCGTTACAAATCAAGTGTAACCTTTTTTCCATTCCGTAAAATCTCCTTTTCTGGGATAAAAGTCCTTCCGACTTTCTTTCATACCGCAAAGGGAGGCCTTGTGATATGAAGGAAAGGGGCGGCACGCATACGGGCAAGCCGTATGTGTGCCGCCCAAGCACTAGCAGGGAATCAAAAAATCAATGATTAGCCCTGAACACCGTGGATCTCACCAAATCTCTGGCCGTCCTGGTCCTCGAAGGTCTCGGACTCGGGCTCGGTGGGAGGCGTGGTGGGCTTCGTGGTGGTTACTTCTTCCTTGGGTGCTGCCGTGGTCTCCTCGCCGTCAGGCTTCTTATCGTTATCGCAAGCAGTGACGGTGATTACGATGCACAAGAGGGCAAGCAACAAAGCAATCAGTTTCTTCATAATAATCTCCTTTTATTTTTTGATTGTGAAATCAAGCAGAACGGGACAATGGTCGGAAATATATCCCACAATGTCGTCGTCCAGCGTATGGTAGACGTTTGCCTTGATCCGTTTTGCGGGATCAAGCACAAAAATCTGATCAATGGACAGCTCATATCCGTTGCAAGAATGGGTTCCTCCAACATAGGCATCCAGCTCGTCGCTGTACACGGGAAATCCGTGACAGGAGCAGGTGACGTTTTTGACGTCCGCGAGATCTCGCGTGTTGTCAAAGCCCGCCTCGTACAAAAGCTTGCACGCAATGCGGCTCTCAACAGAGTTGTAGTCACCGCCAACGAACGCGGGAACGCCGTAGGTCTCGACGATCTCCTTGATGCCGGGAATCAGCTTTCGGCTCACCTGCTCCGCGCGCAGAGGATCGCCCTCCTCGGGAGTCTGGTGAGGAACGAAGGTGTTGGATTCCAGGTGCGTGTTGCAAACGGAAAATTTCTTTCCCGTCTCAAGGACCTCGAACACGCCCACGACAGCGGTATGCCAACAATATTTCGAATCGTCGGTATAGTATCGCTCCGAGGGAATGATCGCCTTTTTGTCGTCGCCGATGATCAGATCGCCATAGTTGATCATGCGGCAGTGAAGAAGCTTCACCCTCTTGGGATCGTAGAAAAGAGGATTATACATCTCTCTCGTCTCCCCCTCGGGGATCGCTTCACAGTAGCCGTTCTCGTTCAACAAGCGGATCAGATCGGATTTGCGGCGCCATTCGCTGAAGAATTCATTCATCCCAAAAACATCGGGATGATAGCCCATGATCAACGAAAGCTCATATCTTCCGTTGTGGACTCCAAAGCGATAGCTCTTTCCGGAGATGTAATGATACCACACGTTGTGGAACATCACACGAAGCTCTCCGTTTCGTTTTGCCATCACGTTGGGCAGATGGATTTCGGAACGGTAGGAGAAATCGGAATCAAGTGCCACGTCCTCTCCAAAAAGCTTGGGGAGATACATCGCAACCTCCTGATAGCCGAAAAATCCGTCCGCTACCACCTGCAACCGTTCACCCGACATGAAAACGGAATAAGCCCCCTCCTCGCGCGGCGCGACCTGTCGGTTGGTGTCACCGATCAGGATCTCGTGGCGCGATTCGGGCTGAGAATCATCATGCGTGGGCAGGATCAAGCCCATATTCTGATGAAAATGATGCTGCAACACAATTGCCGCGAAGATCTCCGCGGAATTGCCGCGCTCGGGATAGACGATCTGAAATTCAGAAATCGGCACACCCGCAAGCGTTACAGTCTGTAACATAGAAAACTCCTTTGTCAATCAAGCTCATCCATATGGGATTCGCCCACCCGCCGCCTCCCTCACGGGAGGGAGGCAACGGTTTTGATGATGAAATGGTTTTTACTGACGTCCTGCCTCAGCAAGGATCTGCTGATAGGTCGCGTTGTTCGCCTCGATGTCAGCAGCATCTGCGCCGTAGACACAGGTATCGAACGCTTTTTCGAAGTTATCTGCGCCAACCGCATTTTTAACCTGAGCGTCGCTCAGATCACCGCTCATCAAGCCTGCATAATCAGAGCCGTTCACACCACTCTGCGTGCTGTTCATACCGTTCCAGTTCCAAGCAAAGTCGTTCTTTGCGGTTCCGTAATAGTTAGCGTCGGTCGTGCCCGCAACGGTGTAGCAGTTGCTGTAGGTTCTCAAAACAGAGGGAGTGGTGTCCATCGCGTAACCTGCAATACCGCCCGCGGAAGCCAGGAAGTTCTTCGAACCGCGAACATTCTCAACGGTTGCAGTGTACTCACTTGCAAGGTTGAAGCAGTTTGCATAGCTTGCGATCTTTGCGTCATCGTCGTTACCGATGATACCGCCCATGCCCACACGCTGATTGCCGCCATCGCTTGCGTTTCTGTCGATCGCGGTGAGCTTACCTGCGTTCACGCAGTAGGAAACTGCGTTTGCCTGAGTGCCGTTACCCTCGTTCAAGCTGTAAGCACCGATGATACCGCCAACGCCTGCCCAACGCTTGAAGGTGATCAGGTTGATCGAGCCGTAGTTGACGTTGTAGGTGATGGTGTGTGCCTCAGCTGCGCCGATGATACCGCCGGCAGCTCTGTCAC
Source organism: Eubacteriales bacterium (assembly GCA_045534435.1). GTDB lineage: Bacteria > Bacillota > Clostridia > Oscillospirales > CAG-272 > UMGS1865. Next base: position 3,129 of record JAZSJS010000050.1, on the reverse strand, counting down.
CAGTGACGGTGGCACGGTTGACACAGTAGGAAACCTCGGTTGCAGAGTTCTGGTAGCCAACGATACCGCCCGCATACACACCGGCAGCCGAGCAATTGGCGTCGGTTGTGCAGTTGGTAACCGTCGATGCACCGATCATCAAGCCCGCGATGACACCCGAGAAGGTCTCACCGAAGACACCTGCGGAGGTAGTTGCGTTTGCGTTGAGAATCGTACCAACGTCAATGTTCTTGGCCTTGATATTCTTCACGACTGCGTTACCTGCGAGCAATCCGAAGATACCGCTGGTGTAGGTATCGGTTGCGTAGCCCGCAGTTGCAGCGCTTCCGCTGTTCTTCTGCGCGTTGATGGTTGCGTTCATGATCGCGTAGCCGTCACCGTCATAGATACCGCCAAAGCCGTGTCTGTTAGCATAGTTGCTGTAGCTCTGATAGTTTCCGATCGGTGTGAAATCAAGTCCTGCGAGATCGATGTCAGCGGTCTGCTTGAAGTAGACACCCTGGAAAGCCATGCGGCTCTTCTCGATTTTGCAAAGGAAGTAGCTTGCGAACTGAGCGTCGTTGGTTGCGCGAGCAAGCCAAGCGAGGTGCTCGGGGCGCTCGATCAGATAGGGATCTCCCAGCGTACCGCTTCCCTCGGTAGGTGCGGCATAGTCGTTCATGCCGTTCCAGGTCTCACCTGCGATGTCGTTGTCCTTGATGTACTCCGCACATTCCGCGTCCTTGTCGGTGTTCAGATTGAAATCGATCAGGAGCGCCTTGTGGTCGGTGTAGGTCATGGTCGTCGGATCGCAAATGTTACGGTAAGCCAACGTTTCAATCGTACTGCCGGTCACGTTCTTGCAATAGATGTGGTCGATCGATCCATTGTAGCCGTCCTTGGCAGGATCGTTGACAATACTGCCCGTATGCTTCACGTATGCACCCAGCGCCGCGTTGTAGGTCGGGTAGCCGTTGCAAGAGTGGTTGTAGGTCGTGTTGGTGGTAGCCGTCTTCGCATTGAAGAAGTCGTGCTCCTTCAGAATTTCGCAGGCACTGGTCAGAATCGGACGAGTCTGGTTTCCTTTGCCATTCCACCACGAACCGTAGACATCCGTGTCCGCCTTGGTGAATGTCTGCGAGAAGTTGTGCGATGCACCGTCACCGATCATCTGCGTGGTGTAGGTTCCCGGCGCGTAGTCGTCGGCAGAGTTGTAGTCACCGCCGATGAGGACGGGTGCCGGGAAGTCCTTCTGATAGTTGTTCAAACAAACCATCAGCTTCTCAACCTGCTCCCAGCGAATGGCGTTGCCCCACGGAACGGTACGCTCGCTCACGGTGCCGTTCGATTCGAAGTGCGTGCAGCAAACCGTGAATTGCTCGCCCTTTGCATTCTTAAAGGTGGCGATCGTTGCACCCATACCCGAAGAACCATTATCTTGATAATAGCCCGCGTAGGGTCCGGACGTTCTCACGATCGGTTTGGTTTGAGTGTAGCCGTTTACCGTTTCGGAAGCGTTTTGGAAAGCACCGTAGCTCAGCCAGATGTCGGAGCCTTCAACCAGCTCCACCTGACTCTTGTCATAGAAAATGATCGAGTCAGCTTCAGCGTTTGCAGCTCTGCTTGTTACGTCCATGCACGGGTTGTACTTTTTGAGCTCTGTAGGCTTGTAGACACAACCGTAGCCCAAGCCTTCCATTCTGCTGATCAATTTCACTTCGGTGGTGTCCGTCCAGGACTGCCAGAATTCATTGAATCCGATGACTGCGGGACGGTATGCCTTCACCATTGCCAGCAAATAAGGAAGGCTGGTCTTGGTTTCCTGATTGGTGACAGTTGCTGCGACGCCATTCTCCATCCAGTTGTGCACCCAGATGTTTTGGAACATGACGCGCATTTCGCCGGTGTTTTCCAGCATTTCGCGGGTGTAAACACCCTTGTGATAGAAATCTCCCCACAGGGTCTCGGTGGTGAGACCCTGCTTGAAGAGTGTTCCGGTCAGATACTCAGCTGCACCCGTGAAGCCGAACTGGTCGCCCGCGGTCACAACGAGATTCTTTCCTTCACGGCGAACCGAATAGGTTCCGGTCACCATGTTGGGATTCTCAACGATCTGGATCTGGCTTGCCTTGGAGGCATCGTTCAGATTCAGCGTGAGGCCGTGCTTGTAGAAGTGATACTGCATTTCAACAGCAGTGTATACTGCCGCGCTTTCAGAGTATCCCTTCGCATCTGTGGGATAGGAAATGCTATAGCTTGAGTTGATTGTCAGGGCTGAACGATCATTGCCTGGCACAGGAGACGAAATTTCCGTCTCCGTCGTAGCTAATCGTGTAGGTGTGTCCCTCTACGATGTCTGCATTCGGGGTAGCCTGAGTAATGGGAGTGACCGTGAAGGTAACTGCACCGTAAGTATCCAGATTGATATCCTCGATGGAGAGCGCTACGAAGTAGTCCACATCATAGTCAGATGCCTTGTAAAGGATGGTCGAATTGTCCTTCTTACCAACCAGATTCTGGTAAACCTTGTTGTCAAGGATGTCAGCAGTGACGGCGTCCTTGCCGGTTGCTTTGATGGTTACTCTGAAGCCTACCTTGTAGTAGTCCGTGCTTTTGATACCTGCAACGAAACGAACGTCGTAGTTGTCTTTCTTGATCAGAGAATCCTGAACACCGATGAACTTGATGTCCTCAGCATCGTCTACGTCAGTTGCGTCGATGATTGCTCTGTATTCGGACATAGCCTCGATCTCAACAACGGACAGACCGTAGCCACAGGTTGCGAGGTATGCTGCGATCGTAGTTTCTTCAGTGTTTGCCAAGCCGTTCGCATTTGCGAAACGAGATGCGCCGGTAACACCTGCGAGCAGACCTGCGAAAGCAGATTCAACGGGAGCGGTGGAAGAATACTGATCGTATTCCCAGTTGTAAGCAACGGCGTCAGCGTCCTTCTCAGCGACCATGATCTTACCTGCAACAGAGTAGCAGTTGTCATAGCTTCTGGTAGAGTTGGTGCCTGCCTGAACAAAGCTGTGGCCCTCGAGACCGCCGCCGCAAGGAACGTAGTTGTTAGAAGGCTTATCGATAGTGTAAGTGATGTAGAAGGTGTCAACCAGGTTGTAGCAGTAGGAGTATTTTACGTTCTGCTGC
>JAZSJS010000073.1:0-3516 GCA_045534435.1 Eubacteriales bacterium | reverse complement strand
GGGTGTATGCGATCCCCCTTCGTGTCATCCTGAGCGAAGGGAGGCAGGGTTGCCGAGCGAAGTCGAACTTTCGTGCTTGCAGGAAAGCGCGAGGCTGTAAGCCGAAGCGGGATCTACGAAGGGGTTTTATAGATCCCAACGCCAATGGCGTTGCCCTCCCTGCAGTCGGGTTCGACTCCGGAAACGCCACACCGTGGTGTTTCCTCCGCTCAGGATGACACGCTGGAATGACATCTCGGTCAATCTCAATCAATCAATCAATTTATGCCTTCTTTTCCATGGCAAAAGAAAAAAGAAAGCTATTTGGGGTCGTGGGTCCCCAAATAGCCGCGGGAGCTATTGAATGGATGAGCGCAGAGATAAATAATTACCTTTATACCCATGCGATAAAAGTTTTTGCGGGGGTGTGGGGGTGGCTTTTTTCAAAAAGCACCCCCACAAAAAATGAAAGGATGAGCGCACAGACATCCCCGAGATTAGCCCCGCCGCAAGCGGCTTTTTTCAAAAAGTTTCTTTGGTCGCCGAAGGCAAAAAAAGGAGTGTGATGGAACTTTTCTCAAAAAGTTTCCTCACAAAAAAGAAAGATGAAAAGATTACACTATGAGATCAAAGGAATGAGCTGTGCTGCGTGCGTTGCGCACGTGGAGCGAGCGATGAAAAGGGTTTTGGGAGAGGAGGATCGGATTTCGGTTTCTCTTTTGACAAACTCGGTTTCCATTTTTTTGGAAAAGGAATGGACGGATGACGAGCTGTCTGTTCTCGAGGTTCGCCTGGCGGCGTCTGTCAAGGCTGCGGGATATACGCTCGTTTTGAAAACAACAGGCGAAGAAAAAACGGAAAAGCGGGCATCAAAGGATCTGATCCGACTGATCCTTTCCGGATTTTTGACGCTTGCGATCATGTATTTTGCGATGGGAGAAATGATGGGCCTTCCTCTTCCCTCCTTCGTGTCGGGAAAAGAAAATATGCTCGCTTCGGCACTGCTTCAGCTTGTGCTTTTGATTCCCGTTCTGATCCTCAATTTCAAATTTTTCCGAAACGGATTTTCGGCGCTTGTTCACCTGTCTCCGAACATGGATTCTCTGATCGCCGTCGGATCGGGAGCCTCGGTTGTTTACGGATTGATCACGATCGTCTTGATGCTGACAAGGGATCACACCGCGGGACACGATTTCTATTTCGAATCGGCTGCGATGATCCTGACGCTGGTTTCTCTCGGAAAAATGCTGGAGGGTCGCGCGAAGGATAAGGCGGCGGATGCCGTCAAGGCGCTTTCCAAAATTTCTCCGAAATTCGCCTCGGTTCTGAAGGACGGAAAGGAAAGCCTCGTTTCGATCGATCGGCTTTGCGTGGGAGATACGGTTCTGATCCGCGCGGGCGAGATGATCCCGATCGACGGAGAAGTGATCGACGGACAGGGCTCGGTGGATGAATCGGCGCTGACGGGTGAGAGTATGCCTGTGGAAAAAGAAGTCGGAAGCAGGGTTTCCACCGCTTGCATTTTGCTTTCGGGCGTGTTGACCGTAAGGGCAACCGACGTTGGAGAAAACACCTCTCTTTCCCGCATCATTCGGCTTTTGGAGGATGCCGCCGCATCCAAGGCACCCATCGCGAGGATCGCCGATCGGGTGAGTGCCGTATTCGTTCCCTCCGTCATGGCGATCTCGGCACTGACGGCGATCGTATGGCTTCTCGTGACTCAAAACGGCGAGCAGGCGCTTCGTTCCGCGGTATCCGTTCTGGTGATCTCCTGCCCTTGTGCGCTCGGACTTGCCACACCCACGGCGATCACGGTGGGAATCGGCAGAGGCGCGAAAAGGGGTATCCTGTTTTGTAACGCAGGTGCTTTGGAGAGACTTTGCGGAATCAGGACGGCGGTGTTTGATAAAACCGGAACGATCACAGAGGGAAAGCCCTCCGTGACTGATATTTATGCTTACGGAAAAGCTCCCGAAGAGGTTCTCCGTGCCGCCGCTTCGGTGGAAAAGCTTTCCTCTCATCCTTTGGCGCTTGCCATTGTCAATGCTGCCGATCAGATGGAGCTGTCTCTTTCCGACGTGACCGATTTTCAAGGTCTTGTCGGTGCTCACGCAGAGGGAAGAATCAAAGAGGGTGTTTGCCGTGTGGGAAAGCCCGATCAGGCACTCGTGGAACGCATCCGATCGGAGCAGCTCGTCGAAGAAAAGCAATCCGTTGAGAGCGAGGACCGGGAAATATCGACTCGCGCCTTCCCCGACAGCACGTCTCTTTGCCGCGATTTTGCCTCTCTTGAGCAGGTTGGAAAAACCGTCGTGCTGGTCAGCCTTGACGGTGTGCCGATCGGTGTGATCGCGATTTCCGACCGTATCCGTCCCGATGCCAAGCAGGCGATAGAATCGCTCAAAAACGCCGGTGTGACCTGTTTGATGCTGACGGGGGATAACGAAAGAACCGCCGCGTTCGTGGCGCAGAAAACGAATCTGGACGGCTTCCACGCATCCCTGATGCCACAGGACAAGGAAAGGATCGTCGCAGAGCTTTCCCAAAAGGGTGCTTGCGCGATGGTGGGAGACGGAATCAACGACGCTCCCGCGCTCGTCAGGGCAGACGTCGGAATCGCCGTGGGCGCGGGAACCGACGTTGCGATCGATTGCGCCGATATCGTGATCTCGGGCTCCTCACCTCTGGACGTTGTCGAGGCCTTTCACCTCTCCCGCGCCTCGATCCGCATCATCAAGCAAAATCTGTTCTGGGCGCTCTTTTATAATGCGATCTGTATCCCCGTGGCGGCAGGTGTGTTCTATCCCCTCCTCGGTTGGCAGCTCAGCCCGATGCTGGCCTCCGCCGCCATGAGCTTTTCCTCGGTTTGCGTCGTCTTGAACGCGCTCCGTCTGCGAAGCCTTCGCCTGGCTCCCAAAAAAGAACTTCTCTCGGAAAAAAATAACGATCATCATGAAACAAGAAAGGAAGAATCCGAAATGCTGTTTTCCAAAACCAAAACCTACGTCCTCTCGATCGATGGTATGATGTGCCAGCACTGCGTTTCTCACGTCAAAACCGCTCTCGAAGCCGTCAAAGGCGTCAAGTCCGTCAACGTCAGCCTCGAAGAAAATTCTGCCACCGTCATCGCCTCTGCCTCCCCTGACGCGCTCATACAAGTCGTCACCGCCGCAGGCTATACCGTGACAGACATCAAGGGTGAATAATTTTTTGTGGGATGCGATTTGTGGGGGTGCTTTTTGAAGGACGCGTTTTGTGGGGGAACTTTTTGAGAAAAGTTCCCCCACACCCCTTCAAAAACTTTCATCGCATGGATGTAAAGGTAATTCTTTATCCCTACGCTCGCTCTTTCAATAGCTCCCGCGGCTATTTGGGGACCCACGACCCCAAATAGCTTTTTTTGCCTTCGGCGACCAGAGAAACTTTTTGAAAAAAGCCGCCTGCGGCGGGGCTAATCTCGGGGATGTCTGTGCGAACAAATCCCCCGATGATGAGCCATGTGCGATGCAAGCCTCTTTTCCACACCCCTTCAAAAAC
>JAZSJS010000040.1:0-17431 GCA_045534435.1 Eubacteriales bacterium | reverse complement strand
GACGGTGTCTTCAACGTTCCCAACGGTGTGACCGAAATCCAATCGGCTATGTTTTTGAATTGCGTACTCGCAGAAAGCATCAACCTTGGCGAAAGCGTTACTGCAATCGGTTCGGAGGCATTTAGCGGATGCACGGCACTCACCTCTATGACAATCCCTGCGACCGTCGAAACGATAGAATATCTTGCGTTCAACGGATGTGCTTCGCTTGTGAAGATCAACAGCGAGACAGACGGAGAGATGATTCTTCTCGCAAATCTTAAGACGATCGGATACCGCGCGTTCCAAAACGTTGCCTCGATCACCAAGGTAGTCATCCCCGAGAGTGTGACAAGTATCGGAGACAACGTGTTTAACGGATGTGTAGCAATCGAAATGATCACTCTGCCGTTTATCGGTGGAAACGTGGATTCCACCGCGACCGTTGGCCACATTTTCGGTACGGTTCCCCAAACGTTGAAAGCCGTTACCGTTACGGTGGATACCACGATCCCGGCATATGCATTCGACAATTGCACTTGTATTGAAGAAATTCATATACCGGCAACCGTTACCTCGATCGGTCGCGCAGCATTTGACGACTGTAGTGCACTCCGTCGTTTGAACAGTGACATAGACGGTGTGTTCAACGTTCCCAACGGTGTAACTGAAATCAATCAGCATACGTTCTTAAATTGCGTGCTTGCAGAAAGCATTATTCTGGGCGACGGTGTTACCGTCATCAGGAACAATGCGTTCCAAGGATGCACGGCACTCACCTCGTTCACGATTCCCGCAACTGTAGAAACGATTGAGAGCTATGTCTTTGAGGGATGTACCTCGCTTGTGAAGATCAACAGCGAGAATGATGGCGAAGTGATTCTCCCGGGAAATGTTACTACGATCGGATCCCGCGCATTCCAGCATCTTCGCCTCATCACCAAGGTGGTCATTCCCGACAGCGTGACGAGCATTGGAGATAACGTATTCAACGGATGCACGGCAATCGAATCGATCACCGTTCCTTTTGTCGGAGGCAGCATCGATTCCACATCGAGCTTCAGCTACATTTTCGGCACGGTTCCCGCTGCTTTGAAAACCGTTACCGTTACGCTGGATACCACGATCCCGGCATATGCGTTTAAGGATTGGACCACTGTGGAAAGCATTACGATCCCCACAACCGTAACGAGCATCGGTGCGTATGCTTTCAATACTTGTAGTGGATTGAAGCGTTTGAACAGCGACACGGACGGTGTATTTAACATTCCCGAAGATGTAACCGAGATCGCTGAGTGTGCGTTCGCCGGCTGTTGGCTTGCACAGAGTATCAATCTCGGTGAAGGTGTTACGACGATTCGCCGCTACACATTTGGTGCTTGTGTGGCACTCACCTCGTTCACGATTCCCGCAACTGTAGAAACGATTGAGAGCTATGTCTTTGAGGGATGTACCTCGCTTGTGAAGATCAATAGCGAGAATGATGGCGAAGTGATCCTTCCGGGAAACGTTACTACGATCGGATCCCGCGCGTTCCAGAATCTTCCCCTCATCACCAAGGTGGTCATTCCCGACGGTGTGACGAGCATTGGAGATAACGTATTCAACGGGTGCGTGGCACTCGAAATGATTACATTGCCGTTTATCGGTGAAAACATGGATTCCACGGCGACCTTTGGCCACATTTTCGGCACGGTTCCCGAATCGTTGAAAACCGTTACCGTTACGTTGGATACCACGATTCCGGCATATGCATTTAAGAATTGCGTCGCTTTGGAGAGCATTACGATCCCCACAACCGTAACGAGCATCGGCGCACAGGCATTCAACAGCTGTAAAGCCTTGAAGCGCTTGAACAGTACGGTTGACGGACTCTTCAATATTCCCGAGGCGGTCACCGTTCTCGAACCGTATACCTTCTATGTCTGTTCGGAATTGAAGCGTGTTGCTTTTGCTTCCGAAAGCAAGCTCGAAACGATTGCCGACTGTGCGTTTGCGGAGTGCTTGGCGCTGACCGAGATCCAGCTGCCTGCAACTGTAACGAGTATCGGAAATTATGCCTTCAACGAATGCGGCTTGCTTGCGAAGATCAACAGTGAGACCGACGGAGAAATGATTCTTCCCGCAAGCCTTGCTTCGATTGGTCGCTATGCGTTCAACAATCTTGCCCTGATTACGAAAGTGGTCATTCCCGACAGTGTGACGAGCATTGGAGATCATGCGTTCGGCGGCTTTGCGGCACTCGAAACGATCACGCTGCCGTTTATTGGTGAAAAAATGGATTCCACGGCGACCTTTGGCCACATTTTCGGAACGGTTCCCGCTGCTTTGAAAACCGTTACCGTTACGCTGGATACCACGATCCCCGGGCATGCGTTTAAGAATTGCGTCGCTTTGGAGAGCATTACGATCCCCACAACCGTAACGAGCATCGGTGAGCAGGCGTTCTACAATTGCAGTGGATTGAAGCGTTTGAGCAGCGACACAGACGGTGTATTCAACGTTCCCACGGGTGTAACCGAGATCATGGCGCATACGTTTGCCGGTTGTGTGCTTGCAGAGAGCATCAACCTCGGCGAAGCGGTTACCGCAATTCGCTGGAACGCGTTCGGCGGATGTGTGGCACTCACTTCGTTCACGATACCCGCAACCGTGGAAATTATAGAAGGATTTGCCTTCGACGGATGTGCTTTGATTGCAAGGATCAACAGCGAGACCGCAGGTGAACTGATCCTTCTCGCAGGTCTTACCACGATTGGTGAGAATGCATTCAAAAATCTTCCCCTGATCACCAAGGTGGTGGTTCCCGATACGGTGACTGCTATGGGCCACAGTATTTTCAAGAACTGTACCTCGGTGGAGGATCTGACCGTTCCTTTTGTCGGAAGAAATGCTACTGCAACCGATCATTTGGATATTTTGTTCTCCGGCAGCAACAATTATAACAGCTCGGTTCCCGCTTCGCTCAGAAAAGTGACCGTAACCGTTCAAACGGCAATCCCGGCATATGCATTCGACAATTGCAAGTATATTGAGGAAATCTATATACCGACAACCGTTACCTCGATCGGTCGATCGGCATTTGACGATTGCAGTGCGCTTCGTCGTCTGAACAGTGACGTGGACGGTGTCTTCAACGTTCCCAACGGTGTGACCGAAATCCAATCGGCTATGTTTTTGAATTGCGTACTCGCAGAAAGCATCAACCTTGGCGAAAGCGTTACTGCAATCGGTTCGGAGGCATTTAGAGGATGTACGGCTCTCACCTCCTTCACAATTCCCGCGACTGTCGAAACGATTGGAAACGCTGCCTTCTACGGATGTAGCTCGATTCTCAAGATCAACAGTACCGTTGACGGAGAAATGAATATTCCCGAAAGCGTAAAAACGATTGCTGAGTGGGCATTCGGAGGGTTGGTGAACATCAAAAAGGCGTATATTCCCGCCGGTGTGACGAGCCTGGGAACAGGACTGTTTGAAAATTGTGCGGCTCTGGAAGAGCTGACACTGCCGTTCTTGAACAACAGTGCAACGGATACGGATTATTTCAGCGTATTGTTCAAGAATACAAATAACAATAGCTACGTTCCCGTTTCGGTCAGGAAGGTAACCATTACGAATCAAACGGTAATTCCTTCGTATGCATTCGACAATTGCAAGTATATTGAGGAAATTCATATACCGGCAACCGTTACCTCGATCGGTCGTTCAGCATTTGACGATTGTAGCGCACTTCTTCGCTTGAACAGTGACGCGGACGGTGTCTTCAACGTTCCCAACGGTGTAACCGAAATCAATCAGCATACGTTCTTAAATTGCGTGCTCGCAGAAAGCGTGATCCTTGGTGACAGTGTTACCGTCATCGGGAACAATGCGTTCCAAGGATGCACGGCTCTCGCCTCCATCACAATCCCCGCGACTGTCGAAACGATTGGAAACGCTGCCTTCTACGAATGTACCTCGATTCTCAAGGTCAACAGTACCGTTGACGGAGAAATGAACATTCCCGAAAGCGTAAAAACGATTGGTTATTGGGCGTTCAAGGGATTGGTCAACATCACAAAGGTATCCATTCCCGAAAGTGTCACAAGCTTGGGAACGGGAGTGTTTGAGGGTTGTGCGGCGATTGAAGAGATGACGTTGCCGTTTATGAATCTCAACGCGACGGATACACATTATTTCAGCATCTTGTTCAAGGATTCAAACAACAACGGCTATGTTCCTGTTTCGATCAAGAAGGTAACTGTTACGAATCAAACGGTAATTCCTTCGTATGCATTCTGTGACTGTAAGTACATCGAGGAAATTCGCATTCCTGCAAACACAACAAGCATCGGATCGCATGCCTTCAGCGGATGTTCTGCGCTTCTTCGCTTGAACAGTGACACGGACGGCGTGTTTAATATCCCCGAGGATGTAACCGAGATCAACGCATACACCTTCTATAATTGCCTGTTGGCTGAAACCGTTTATATCGGAGACTATATCATAAACATCAAGGACTATGCGTTTGCAAAGTGTTCCTCGATCAAGCAGTTTAACAGTGCAAATGAAGGCGAGCTTGTGATTCCCGAAAGCGTACGGGTTATCAGTCCTCACGCATTTGAAGGATTGATGTCGATCACTGTGGTTGAGATTCCCGATTCTGTTTCGGCAATCAATGCGAATGCGTTTAAGGGGTGTACCTCGATAACAGAAATCACCCTCCCGTTTGTTGGAAGAAAGCTTGCGGAAACCGAGGCATATTACGCGGTATTTGGTGCAATATTCGGTTATGATACGGGTTCGATCTATAATCACCCCAATCAAAACTACGATATTCCGCAATCGATCAAAAAGGTGACGATAACGGCTCAGACCGTAATTCCCGACTATGCCTTCAGAAACTGTAGCTTTATTGAAACCGTGATCCTTCCTTCTGCCGTAACAAGCGTTGGAGAAAATTCGTTCTCCGATTGTGCTGCCACCGTATCCTATACGTATGAGGCAACGACCTCCATTTGGAATGGAACCGACGTGAGCACCTCCTTTGCCGGAAGCGGCACGGCAGAAGCTCCGTATCAAATCAACAGTGCCGCCGATCTCGCATACCTTGCAAGCTCGGTGAATGCGGGCGAAAGCTATGAAGGCAAGTATTTCATTCTGAATGCCAATATCAATCTCAACACCAAGAGCTGGACGCCTATTGGAACAAAGAATCACGCTTTTGCGGGTGCGTTTGATGGCAACGGAAAGAAGATTTACAATCTTTCCGTGACAATGGATACGGGTTATGCCGGATTGTTCGGCTATGTTAGCGGTACGGTTAAAAATCTTGGAATCGTTTCCGGAACGATTTCCCCTGCTTCTACGTCGGCGACTACTTATGTAGGCCCGTTGGTTGCTTTCCTCACGGGAACGGTTGAAAACTGCTACTCGCAGGCTGCTGTTGACATCAGTATCGCGAACATTATTTATGCCGGCGGTCTGATCGGTCATGTTGATACCGATGCTACGGTGAAGGATTCCTATGCATCAGGATCTGTATCATCCGTGTCTACAGGCGGATTTGCTTACGCAGGCGGTTTTGTTGGCGCGAACAAGGGAACGATTCAGGGTTCTCTTGCGTTCGGCAACGCAAAAGCAAAGGGTTCTAATGAAATTTATAGCAGAAACGGCGGTTTTGCTGCAAGCAATAGCGGAACTGTGACGGAATGCTATAGAAGCGAGGTACAGGTTCTTACCAAATACACCACGGAGGGCGCGGCGTATTGTGAGGACGGATTGATGGAATCGATTGCAAATATGATTGCCTACGCGCAGGGCAATTGGGATGCTTCCGGCTGGTTGTTCGACCAGAAGTATCCAACCCACAAATAATCAAATAAATCCCCCCGTTTTTGAACTGTCCGAGCCATTCGGTGCAGTTCATTCACGGGGGGATTTTTGTTGATTGATTTCATGTTTGTTTTGGGAGCAATTGGACGGATGAAAAATTACGTTTACATCCAATGCGATAAAAGTTTTTGCGGGGGTGTGGGGGAACTTTTCTCAAAAAGTTCCCCCACAAAACGCGTCCTTCAAAAAGCACCCCCACAAAACGCGCCCTTAAAACGCGTCCTTCGAGAAGTCCCCACAAAAATCTTATTTTTCGATGATTTCGATCTTGTCGATGACGACGGGGGTCTTGGGAACGTCGTCATACCAGCCCATGCGGCCGGTCTTGACGCTTGCGATGGCGTCGAGGACGTCAAAGCCGTCGGTGAGCTTGCCGAAGCCTGCGTACTGTGCGTCGAGGTAGGGCGCATCCTGATGCATGACAAAGAACTGAGAGGATGCCGAGTTGGGATCCTGGGTACGCGCCATCGAGAGGACGCCGCGGGTGTGACGGAGATCGTTCTGCATAAAGCCGTTCGCGATGAATTCGCCCTTGATGGCATCGGCGTGCTGCTGCTCAAAGCTTTCGTTAAAGCCGCCGCCCTGGATCATAAAGCCCTTGATGACGCGGTGGAAGATCATACCGGAAAAGAAGTCCTTTTCGATCAGGGAGAGAAAATTTGCGACCGTGTTGGGCGCTTTGTCGGGATAGAGCTCGGCGGTCATTTCACCGTACTCGCGGACGGTGATCTTGATGATGGGGTTTTTCATGTTGGATTGATCCTTTCTTTATGGTGTTTTTTTGTTTCCGTAGGATTGTTTTTTGTGCGTTCGGTTTTGATCGGGGGTACCGTCATTCACGGTCGATGGTCAGGACCACGAAGTAGGCGGGATCGATCTCGCGGACGTTTTCCTCGATCTGCCGACGGATCTCGTCATCCGATTGTCTGATCTCGAAGGGAACCGCCACGTCGAAGATGAGATTGGTGTGCGTTTCGCCGGCAACAAAGCGGAAGTCGTGGATCCGCAGATCGGGCGATATTTTTTGCACCGCCGCCTCCACGCGCGGTCGCAGGGCATTGATCTTTTCATCGTCTGTGACGATGGGGTCCATGTGGATGGTTGCCTCGATGCGGCACTCCTGTCGCAGCTTGCGCTCGATGTTGTCGATCATGTCGTGGGTCTGGAAAATATCCACCTTTCCGTCCACCTCGACGTGCAGTGCGGCGATGACGTGTCCCGGGCCGTAGTTATGCACCACGAGATCGTGGATGCCAAGTGCACCGGGGGTCGATTCCACGATCTCCTCGATCTGCTTGACGATCTCGTCGGAGGGGGCTTCACCGAGGATCGAATTTTTCGTTTCGTTCAGGATCTTGAAGCCCGCGATCAGAATGAGAATTGCAACCACGACACCCATATAGGCGTCAAGATTGATCTTGACGGAGGGGAAGAGGAGGAGGATCAGCGTGGAGATCAGCACGGCGGTGGTCGAGAGCGCGTCGGAGAGGCAATCGGTTGCCGTGGCGCGCATGACCGAGGAGTGGATGCGTTTTCCGATCGTTTTGTTGAAGAGTCCCAGCCAGAGCTTGACGAGGATCGAGCCGCCCAGCACGGCGACGGCGATCCAGCTGCGCTCGGGCAGCTCGGGGGAGAAGATCTTGCTGACCGACTCCTTGAAGAGCTCGACGCCGATCAGAAGCACCAGGAAGGAGACGATCATCGACGCGACGTATTCGATGCGCGCGTGACCGAAGGGATGCTCGCGGTCGGCGGGCTTGGCGGAGATGCGGAAGGAGATGAGCGAGATGATCTGCGAGCCGGCGTCCGAGAGGTTGTTGACGGCATCGGCGGTGATCGAGACCGATCCGAACAGGATACCGACGCTGAATTTCGCGGCAAACAGGATCACGTTCAGCACGATTCCGACGATGCTGACAAGGCTGCCGTAGGCACTGCGCACCGAGGGGCTTGCGGTGTCGGTGTGGTTTTTGACGAACAGGCGCGATAAAAGCTCTGTCATAGGTGCGAAGAGCTCCTTTCTGTCTAATCTCTATCGAATCGGGGGATTATCCCCAATATTTGCGGTCGAGGCTGCGCAATTGGATCGCCTCGGCAATATGCGGTGCGCGGATCAGCTCGGAGGCATCGAGATCTGCGATGGTACGGGCGACGCGCAGGATGCGGTCGTAGCCGCGTGCGCTCAGGCCCATTCGCTCGTAGGCGGTTCGCAGAAGCTCGCCCGCGTCGTCCTCCAGCTTGCAAAATTCCTGGATCTCCGCCGCGTCCAGCTGGGCGTTGCAAAAGACCTTCTTTTCACTGTTCGCCATCCGACGGCTCGCAAACTCACGCGCGGCTGTCACGCGGGCGCGGATCGTCGCGCTGGTCTCGGCGGCGGGATCGCGTGCCGAGAGCTCCTCGTAGGAAAGCGACGGAAGCTCGATCTGAATGTCCATGCGGTCAAGCATCGGGCCGCTGATGCGCGAGATGTACCGCTTGACCTCGTCGGGTCGGCAGGTGCAGGGATGCGTGGGATGTCCGAAAAAGCCGCACCGACAGGGATTCATCGCGCCCACGAGCATGAAGGAGCAGGGGAAGGTCACGCGTCCGTTGGCGCGCGTGATGGTGACGGTGCGGTCCTCCAGCGGCTGACGGAGGGCATCGGTGACCTGCTTGGGAAATTCGGGAAGCTCGTCGAGGAACAGCACGCCGTTGTCGGCAAGAGAGACCTCGCCGGGCTGTGGATTGACACCGCCGCCCACCAGGCTGACGGTGCTCATGGTGTGATGCGGCGCGCGGAAGGGGCGCACCGAGAGAAGAGAGACGCCCTCGGGCAGAGTTCCCGCCACCGAATGCACCTTCGTGGTCTCGATCGCCTCGGCAAAGCTCAGGGGAGGCAGGATCGAGGGGAGGCGCTTGGCAAGCATGGATTTTCCGGTGCCGGGAGGGCCGATGAGCAGGATATTATGCCCGCCCGCCGCAGCGATCTCCATGGCTCTCTTTGCCATGACCTGTCCTCTGACGTCAATGAAATCGGAGGGATAGCGATTGGTCGCCTCGCGGAACGCCGAGCGGTCGCAGACGATCGGCTCGAGGAGCTGCTCGCCGTTGAAGTGCATGACGAGCGCGCGCATATTGGGCACGGCATAGACCGTGATTCCCTCGACGGCAGCCGCCTCCGCGGCATTCTCGGCGGGGGCGAAAAATTCGGTGAAGCCGTTTTCCTTGGCGGCAACGCACATACAAAGGATCCCGCGCACACCGCGCACCTCTCCCGAGAGAGACAGCTCGCCGACGATACAGCGCTTCTCCAGGGAGACGTCGCGGCGGATGATGCCCGCGCCGTGAAGGATCGCCGTCAGGATCGCGAGGTCGAAGGCAGAGCCCTCTTTTTTGCGGTCGGCGGGGGCGAGATTGACGGTGATGCGCGAATAGGGAAAGGGATAGCCACTGTTCTGGCAGGCGGTTTTGACGCGCTCCTTTGCCTCCTTGACGGCAAGGTCGGGCAGTCCCACCAGCTCAAATCCGCTCAGATTGTTTCGTTGGTTGCATTCCACGGTGACGGGAAAGCCGTCAATGCCGAGCAGTCCCGCGCTGTATGCTGCGGATAACATATCGCTAGCTCCTTTCCTCTGCGGCTTCGGTCACGTCGGCAAGCTCGGCTTGCGCGTGATCCTTGCGCAAAAAATGAACGATAAAGGGAATCGAGATCAGGCCTGTGATCAGATCCGCAAGCGGCTGCGAGAGCTGAATTCCTGTCAGACCGAGCGCATGGGAGGTGATGAGAAGCGTAGGGATGAAAATAGCTCCCGAGCGCAAAAGCGAAAGAAAGGACGCCACACCGGCGCGACGGATGCTTTGATAGAGCATATTCACCGGCACCGAAAGCGGCAGGAACAGGAGTCCCACCGTGGCAAATCGGAGCGCGGGGATACCGATGCGCACGACCTCCTCGCTCTTCTGGAAGATCAGAACGATCGGCTCGGCAAGGATGAAGCCGAAGAGGGAGAGAACGGCAACGGCACAGAAGCCGAAGACCGTGGTGAAGACGAGGCCCTGCTTGACGCGCTTGAATTCTCTTGCGCGGTAGTTGAAGGAGGCCACCGGCTGAAAGCCCTGTCCGATGCCCAGACCGACGCACATGACGAGCATGGAGAAGCGGTTGACCACGCTCATGGCGGCGATCGCGGCGTCTCCGAAGGGCTTGGTGAGGTTGTTCAGAAGTCCGCTCGAGATTGAGGTGAGGCCCTGGCGGATCAGCGAGGGGAAGCCCACCTTGATGATGCCCCAATAGACCGCGAGCTTGCGGCTGACGGAGCGGAGCGAGATTCTGCTTTGCGCCATTTTGAAATACAGGATCAGGAGAATGAGAAAGCTGACGGTTTGCGAGACGGCGGTCGAAAGACCCGCGCCCCAGACGCCCAGACCGAGCTTGCTGACGAGCAGCCAATCTCCGAAGATATTCAGCAATCCGCCCGTGGTCAGGCCGATCATCGAATAGAAGGCCTTTCCCTCGTATCGCAGATTATTGTTCAGAATAAGAGAGCAGATCATGAAGGGACAGGATGCCAGCACCCAGAAGCCGTAGTCACAGGCATAGGGCAGGATCGTGTCGGTGCTGCCGAGCAGATACATGAAGGGCTCCAGGAAGATCAGTCCCCCCACGGAAAGCAGCGTGCCCGCGGCGGCGCCGACGAAAAAGGCGGAGGAAACGTAGGAGCTCGCCTCGTCGGTATTCTTGTCGGCAAGCGCCTTGGAGACAAAGCATCCCGAGCCGTGACCGAGCATGAAGGCGACTGCCTGGATGATCGATTGCAGCGTGAACAGAATACCCGTTGCCGCCTGTGGGCTCTCTCCGAGCGCACCGACGAAATAGGTGTCTGCGAGGTTATAGATTCCCGTGATCAGCATGGATACCGTGGTGGGAAGCCCCAGCGTCAGGATCAGACGCGAGACGGGAGTTGCGGTCATTTTTTGATAATATCGGTCGGCGGCGGTCAAGGCTTTTTTCACTTCCTTTTTTCGTTGTGGTTGCTTTTGGTCAGTTTTGGGTTACAGCTTCCCGTCAAGGCATGCCAGCTTGAAGGCGGCAACCTCTCGGGTGTAGCGCTCGGTGTCATAAAAATAGGCAAGACCGTGTCCCGCGCGCGGGACGGTAAGAAGTCTTTTTTCGGATGCGATGGCGTCCAGGATCTCCCCCGCCATCGAGAAGGGAACGAAGTCGTCCTCCTCGCCGTGCATCAGCATGATCGGCACCTTGGTGTGCTTCACTGCCTCCACGGCGCTCTCGCTGTCGAGCGAGAAGCCACCCAGAAGGCGCGCGCTCAGGCGCACGAAGGGATAGCCGAGGCGGTCGGGGATCCCCATGTCGCGGCAGACCTTGCGGATGATCGCCTCGGGGGAGGAATAGCCGCAGTCGGCGGTGATGCCGCAGATATTTTCGGGGAGCGGGAGCGCCGATGCCATCAGAACGGTGGCGGCGCCCATCGAGATCCCGCCGAGCAGGATGCGGACGTCGGGACCGAAGCGCTCGACGGCATAAGAGATCCAATCAAGGCAGTCGTATTTTTCCTTGACGCCGAAGGTGATGGTGTTTCCCTCGCTCCTGCCGTGCGCGCGTTGGTCGACGACCAGGAGGTTGTATCCCGCGTCGCGCGCCAGCCTCGCGCCTCCGCAGGCATCGCGGAAGGTGTTGCTGCGCCAGCCGTGGAAGAGGATCTCGAGTCTGTTTTCGTCGTCGGAAAAGCGATAGTAGCGCCCGAAGAGGGCAAGCCCGTCGTGCGAGCGGATCGACACCTCCTCACAGGGCGTCTCCTCAAGCTCCCTGACAAGGAGCTGCATCGGCGGCGTGGCGATCTCGTCGCGCACCTGTGCCAGAGAGGCGACGGTGTCGATCTTCTTGTCCTCGTCGGAAAAATAGAACGCCTTGCGATAGCACCAATTCAGGATGGCGTAAGTGGCAACGGCAAGCAGCAGAAGCACTGCGCCGATGATCCAGAATATCATAAGGTACACCTCTTATCGATAATAGACGTAATAAACGATGATCGTGCGTTCCTTTCCGCCGTGCTCAAGGTCGGGCGCGGTGATGACGACGCCGTCCTTGGAGAGCAGCTCCCATGCCTGCATCTCCTCAATCTTACAGCGGAAGATCACGTCCGACGAGGCAAAGACCAGCATTTCGTCGTCCTTGATGTTCAGTCCGCCGTTTTTGCCGATCACCTCGTCCACACCGTCCACCTTTTCGGTGACGTAGCGGATGTGGTGGTTGCTCATCTGACGCGCCATCTCCCAACGGTATTGCTTGCTGTTGGGATTTTTGGATTTTTTGGAAAATAATTTTTTGAACATAGGAAAAGATCCTTTCTGTCGGCTTCGTTTCCTTTACGATCCCAGCAAAAAGCGTCTTGCCTCGTCGTATTCCTCGCGGATGCGTACGGCAGAGGGGGAGGCGGGATCGAAATTGGGCATCCGAAGCGCGCGGAGCATGATGTTTTTGGGGGTTTCCTCGGGGTCGATCAATTCGAGCGCCGACACCGAATAGCCCTTGGATTCCAGCAGCTTGAGGCGAAGCGCGTCGGTCGCGGCATCGCAAAGCTTTTGACGGAGCATGGAATGCTCCGCGACGAAGGAAAGGGCGCGGCAGTTGAGCTTGTGATTGAGCTCGTGATGACAGCAGGGAGTGGAAAGAATGACGTCGGCATTCCACTCGACCGCCTTCGCGAGCACAAGATCGGTGGCGGTGTCGCAGGCGTGCAGAGAAATGACGAGATGCACGTGGCCCTCGGCACGGTATTTTGCAATATCACCGCAGAGAAACTCCAATCCGTCAAAGCGCAGCTTTTTTGCCACGCTGTTGCAGTACTGAATGACGTCTGGCTTCAGATCGACGCCGGTCATCACGACCTCTCTTTTGAGGACGTTTGCGAAATAATGATATGCCGCGAAGGAAAGATAGCTTTTTCCGCAGCAAAGATCGCAGATGCGGAGCGCCCCCTCGCGCGGCAGATGCGAGAGACAGTCTCGGATCAGCTCGAGAAAGCGGTTGATCTGACGGAATTTCGACTGCTTTTTGTCATAGACGCGTCCGTTCTCGTCACTCACGCCCAGCAGACGCAAAAAGGGCTCGTTGCCGCCCAGGATGTATTGCTTCTGGCGGTTGTTGTCCGAGACCGTCGCGGTCGGTGCATCCTCCGCCTGCATGGCGCGAAAGAGATTTTCGCCGCCGAGCAGGGTGTGGTTTCCCGATTTGGAGCGGCGAAGCTCGCAGTCGCCCGCCGTGGTGATCAGGTTGATCTGACCGAAGGACTCGGTGAGCGCAGAGAGGCGCGCAACGTCGGAGACCTCGATGTTTTCGTGGATCGCCTTGTTGTCACACAGAAGAGATTCGGCCTGTGCCATGACTCTTCCGCCGATGCGGCGCAGGGTGATGACGGTGCGTCGGAGCGTCTCGTCGTCGGGCTTGGAGAAGACCGCCTTTTTGAGGAGGCCGCGTGTTGCCGACAGGGAGATCAGCTCCGCCATGCGGACGGTGGGAAGGCTTTGCTGCTTCATTGTGCGTCACCTGCGGGCGGATCCTCCGCCTCTTGCTCCTTTTTCTTCTTTTTCTTGAACTTGGAAAAATCGATCTTTGCCTCCTCCCGGCTCCAGAGCCGCTTGAGATTCTCTCTGTGCATGAAGATCACAAAGCAGGCGGCGAGGAATGCCATGAGCATATTCGCGCCGTTGGTCAGCTGCGTTCCCGCGATGATCGCCGCCCAGCGAAATGCCATGGGATAGATCAGCGCCGCCATGACCGAGGCGAGAGAGACGTAACGTGTGCCGATCAGCACGACGAGGAAGGTGCCGAGAATGATCAGAAACGCGATGGGGTGGATGACCAGCGCGACGATGCCGAAGCAGGCAACGCCCTTGCCGCCGCGGAAGCGGTAGTAGAGCGGGAACATATGACCGAAGCCGACGAAAAATCCGGCGATAGCCTGACCCGTGATGCCGAAGAAGAGTCTGCCGAGCAGCGTGGCGACGGCTGCCTTTCCGAAGTCGAGCAGCAGCGTGATCACTGCCGCCTTCACCCCGAAGGTGCGGAGCATATTGGTGGTCCCGGCATTTCCGCTTCCGTGGGTGCGGATGTCGTCGTGATAGATCGCCTTGGACAGAAGAATGGCGGGGTTGATGCTTCCGATCAGATAGGGAACGATGATCGACAGCAGCGCCGCGACGAGCGTGGTGATCGCCACCGCGCTCTCATTCATCGAAAAGCGTTCGGTGACCCAATGCTGAAGGTTCCAATAATCCTTGATCTGAACGGTTGTTGCCAGAGCGAATGAATTGAGCATAATTTCCTCCGATCAAAAGAGCTCGAGCAGTTCCTTGGGACTGTTCGTGAAATCGTAAAAGCTTCCGTCGGGACGCACGCAGGCGAGGTCCTCGATGCGGCAGCCGTATTTTCCTTCGAGATAGATCCCCGGCTCAAAGGTGACCACGTGACCTCTTTGGAGCGTGGCATCCTTGGGGGAGGCGGGGGAGAGACGCGGTCCCTCGTGGCACAAAAGTCCCACACCGTGACCGAGAGAGTGACCGAAGCAGCCACGGTATCCCGCGCCGTCGATGATCGATCTTGCGATCGCGTCAAGGCCGTGCAGGCTCGCGCCCTCGCGAGCGGCATCAAGCGCGGCTTTTTGCGCGGTGAGGACGGTGTTGTAAAGCCTCTTCATCTCGGCATCGGCGCGTCCGAGCACGACGGTACGCGTCATATCCGAGCAATAGCCGTCGACGGTCGCGCCGAAATCGAGCGTCAGAAAGCCCTTTTCGAGCTTTTGCCGACGGGGCACTCCGTGCGGACGCGAGGAATTGCTGCCCGAGATCGCGATGGTCTCGAATGCCAGACCCTCGGCGCCGTTACGGCGCATGAAAAACTCCAACTCGAGTGCGACCTCCAGCTCGGTCATGTCGGGATGAAGCTGTTGAACGATGTGAGCAAACGCGAGGTCGGTGATGCTCTGCGCACGCGCGATGGTGTCGAGCTCGCGCTCGTCCTTGTAAAGCCTTTGTGTCGAGAGAAGCGCCGACGCGCCGGGCTTGACGGTATAGTCGCAAAGCACCTCGGTATAGCGCAAAAAATCGGCGTGGGAAAGCGCCTGATCCTCGACGGCGACCGTCCGACATCCGTTGTCGGACAGAAGTCCTGCCACGGTCAAAAGCATTCCGCCGTTTGCGGCGGTGAGAACCTGCATCTCGCGCGTGGTCTGCGCGCGCGCCGCCTCGACGTAGCGAAAATCGGTGATGAGATAGGATTCTTTTTGGGTGACCAGCACCAGCCCGTCGTCAAACGGAAAATCCGACAGATAGCGTTGATTGAGCTTGTCGGAAACGATGGCGGCGTCAAAACCCGCGCTCGCCAGCGCCTCCTTGAATCTGGAAAGATGAGACATAAAACCTCCCGCGTGCATCATAATACATAATATCTCATTATATTATACCATATCTTTCCGCAAAAGTACAGAGAATGCGAAAAAATTTTTTCGCGCTTCTTTAATTTGACAAAATTATCCTCGGCGGTGCGATATAATGGTAGCAAGGACAGGGCATCGGATGCCCGTCGCGGCATGGAAAAGGGGGTGATCGGATGGTGCAGCCGTCGGTCTATATCGACCTTTACGTATTGGTGAATTTCAGCATGGATCTGCTCTGCCTGATGATCACGGCATCGCTTTTGCACCGCAGGGTGCGGCGGTGGCGCGCGATCCTGGGCGCGATCCTCGGCGGACTTTATGCCGCGGCGGCGCTTCTCCTCGGCTGGAACGGGATTTGGGGCTTGCTTGCGGATATTCTGGCGGCGTGTCTGATGTCTGCCGTCACCTTCGCAACGCGGAGGCAGTCGCCTCTGAGAATTTTGCAGTGCGCGGCGGTGCAAGCGCTGGTATCGATGCTGCTAGGCGGCGTGATGACCGCGCTTTACGCGGCGCTCAACCGCCTGGAGCTTCCCTTTGCCGCCCTGGAGGGCGACGGGATCTCGGTTTGGATGTTCGCGCTCCTGACCGCCGTGGCGGGAGTGGCAACGCTGCGCGGCGGCGCCTTTCTCGGCCTCTCGCGCAAGACACGGAGCGTCAGGATCGACGCAACCTTGCTCGGGCGCGAGGTCACGCTCTCTGCCATGGTCGATTCGGGAAATCTCTTGCGTGACCCCGTGAGTGGAAAAAGCGTGATCGTGGCAGACGCAAAGCGCCTGTCGGGGGTGCTTCCGCCCGCCCTTCTGCGCGCCTGCATGAGCGGAGATTGCACCGAGTGGCTTTCCGACCACGAGCAGGCAAAAAAGACCCGTCTCATTCCCGCGCAAACGGCGGGAGGAGATGCGCTTCTGCTTGCGATCGTTCCCGATCGGCTTCGCGTGACGGAGGGGAAGGATAGCTACGACGCCGACTATCTCATCGCGCCGGCCCCGCTGGGAGATGCGGCAAAGGGCTTTGACGCGGTGATCTCCTTGCATTGATGGGGTTGATCAAAGGATTTTGGATGATTTTTTCGGAGGTGGTTTTTCATGAAGCTGTTCGTTCGTTTGCGGCTCTGGCTTGCCGCAAGGCTTTCCAAAAAAGGGATTTTTTACATCAACGGTCCCGAGGTTCTTCCCGCGCCGCTCTCACAGGAGCGCGAAGCGGAATATATCTCGCGGATCGAGAGCGAGGACGCGCGTGCCGTGCTGGTCGAGCACAATCTGCGCCTCGTGGTCTACATCGCCAAGCGCTTTGAAAATACGGGTACGGGAATCGAGGATCTGATCTCGATCGGCACGGTCGGCCTGATCAAAGCGATCAACACCTTTCGCAGCGACAAAAGCATCAAGCTCGCGACCTATGCCTCGCGGTGTATCGAAAACGAGATCCTGATGCACATCCGCAAAAACGGCGGTCAACGCTGCGAGATCTCGATCGACGAGCCGCTGAACGTCGATTGGGACGGCAACGAGCTTCTGCTCTCCGACGTGCTCGGCAACGACGAGGACAGCGTGGTCTATGAAATTGAGCAGCGCGAGGAGCGCGATGAGGTGCGCCGCGCCGTTGCATCGCTCGAGCCTCGGGAACGCGAGCTGATCGAGCTTCGCTACGGTCTGCGCGGCGGCAATGAGCTGACACAAAAGGAGGTTGCCGATCTGCTCGGCATCTCTCAGTCCTATATCTCGCGCCTCGAAAAACGGATCCTCTCCCGCCTGCGTGAGGAAATCGCCGGGAGGATATAAGCTTGAATTCGTTTTTTTGTGGGGGTGCTAATTTCGGGGATGTTTGTGCGCTCATCCTTTCATTTTTTGTGGGGGTGCTTTTTGAAAAAAGCCACCCCCACACCTTTTTTTGCCTTCGGCGACCAAAGAAACTTTTTGAAAAAAGTTTCTCTGGACTCTTCAAAAACTTTTATCGCATTGGTGTAAAGGTAAGTCGGGGGCCAAGCGGGCTTAGGAAGACAATACTAATGGCCAACTCCTTGGCTCACAGAACGACCTGGCCACGACCCGTCTTCGCTCTTTTTGCCCTCGGCGACCAAAGAAACTTTTTGAAAAAAGTTTCTCTGGACTCTTCAAAAACTTTTATCGCATTGGTGTAAAGGT
>JAZSJS010000166.1:0-4039 GCA_045534435.1 Eubacteriales bacterium | reverse complement strand
AAGGCATCAAGCCCTTCGGGCCGAGGACCTTACCAAGACGGCCGATGACAGCCATCATGTCGGGAGTTGCGATCACAACGTCGAACTCGAACCAGTTTTCCTTCTGGATCTTCTCTGCGTACTCTGCACCGCCTGCGTAATCTGCGCCTGCGTCGAGTGCCTTCTGCACGTTGTCACCCTTTGCGAAAACAAGGGTTCTTACAGTCTTACCCGTTCCGTTGGGAAGAACGACTGCACCGCGGACCTGCTGGTCAGCATGACGGGAGTCAACACCCAGACGAACGTGTACTTCGATGGTCTCATCAAATTTTGCCTTGGACGTCTGGCAAACCAGCTCCATAGCCTCGGCAGTGTCATACATCTTGGATTTCTCGATCAGCTTCGCGCTGTCAACATACTTTTTACCCATTTTTGCCATTGTCGGTTCCCTCCTTAGTCCTCAACGGTAACGCCCATGGAACGTGCGGTACCTGCGATCATGCTCATTGCAGACTCGAGATTTGCCGCATTCAGGTCGGGCATCTTGGTCTCTGCAATCTTCTTGACCTGCTCTTTGGTCAGCTTTGCAACCTTGGTCTTGTTGGGGGCTGCGGAGCCGGACTCGATGCCTGCTGCCTTCTTGATCAGAACGGGAGCGGGGGGAGTCTTGGTGATGAAGGTGAAGGAACGGTCTGCGTAAACCGTGATGACAACGGGAATGATCAGACCGATGTCATTCTTGGTTCTTTCGTTGAATTCCTTGGTGAATACGGGAATTGCAACACCGTACTGACCGAGTGCAGGACCAACGGGGGGCTGAGGGGTTGCCTTTCCTGCGGGCAACTGCAATTTGATATAACCCAAAATTTTCTTTGCCATGATTAAAATCCTCCAAATGTGGTTCTTTGCGGAAGAATTTGAATAGAATTTTTCTTCCTCCCACGCGCAACAGCTTTGTTGCGAAATCAGTTTTGCGATGCCAGAAGCTTCACTTCCGAGCTTTCCAGCTCAACAGGCATATCGCGGTTTCCGCGCTTGACCAGCACGGTAACGTTTTTGAGATCCTCGGAAATTGCCTGAACGGTACCCATGTATCCTTCAAACAAGCCGCCCGTCACGGTCACGCTGTCGCCAACGTTGAAGGAAAGCTTGATCTGCTGTACCTGCTCGATGGCAAGTGCGGCAACCTCCTCCTCGGAAAGCGGGGTGGGACGGGATCCGGGACCTACGAAGCCGGTGACACCCGTAATGTTACGGACTGCATGCCAGCTTTCCTCGTTCATGATCATTTTGACGTATACGTAGCAGGGGAACAGCTTGTTCTCCACTTCCTTCTCGGTGTCGCCGTTCTTTTCGATGACGACCTCCACGGGAATCCGAATGTCAAAGATCAAATGTCCGAGTCCACGGTTTTCGATGATCTTTTCGAGATTCGCTTTTACCTTGTTTTCGTAGCCGGAGTACGTGTGCGCCACATACCATCTCGGGCCAACGTTCATTTCATTAATGTCACTCATAACTGCGCCTTAGAACAGATTGATGAATGCGAGAATTCCATGACCCAGTCCAAAATCGAGCAGGCAGATCACAGCTGCGCAGATGAGCAGAACAACCAGAACCACCCAGGTGCTCTTTCTGGTCTGCTCCCAAGACAGCCAGGAGATCTTCTTCGTTTCGCTCTTGTAGGTGCGAAGGAACTTGCCGATCTTCTCACGGAACTTGATGCAGAGAACCACTGCCGCGATCAAAGCAGCCACGCCGATTCCGATACCGATATAGGCACCGACGGAGAGGCCTTTCTTTGCCGTGTCAGCAGCTTCGCTGGCAAAAGCAGGAATCGCAAAAAGGGACATCGTCGCGAGCAGGGTGCTGAGCACTGCTGCCCATTTCTTCAACAGATTTCCTGTTTTCATGCTTAAAACCTTGATTCCTTTCTTTGATTTTGTAAATTTCTTGTCGTTTGTTCGCAAGGATTACTTCGTTTCCTTGTGCATCGTGTGCTTACGGCAGAATTTACAATACTTCATGAGTTCCAGTCTGTCCGGATCATTTTTCTTGTTTTTCTTTGTGTCGTAATTTCTCTGCTTGCATTCCGTGCATGCCAGAGTAATCTTGACTCTTGCGTCATTCGCCATTTAGCGGCACCTCCCATATAAAATTTTACGTTTGAAACGTAAGTGTACCTCCCTCCGAGAAGGAATCGGTCAATCCTTTCGGGTGGCGCATTGACCGAATTGGTTCTCCGCGCGCCCGGATCTTGAGATCCAAAAATGCGCACAAAGAAAAAGCCCTCAAACAGAGGTAGCGTTATTATAGCACAAAAAAGCTCCCATGTCAATAGTTTTTTCGCATTTTTCCAAAAATATATTTAATATAATAAGGAAGAAGCCCTCTTTCGAGCCTCTTCCCCACTCTGTTTATTGCTTTTTTCGGAACACCACGAGCTTGCTGATGACGTAATTGAGGATCACGACCAGCACCGCCGCGATCAGCTTAACGGCATACTTGTTCCATCCCAGCCAATCGAAAAAGACTGCCACGATCCCCTCCTGAAGCAAAAAGGTCAGCACGCGTCCGCCGGCAAACGCACAAAGCTCTCCAAAAATCGCCACCACGCCTTTTTGTGTGCTGCGGAACACCCATCTGCGATTGGTGACGTAGGCAAACAGCACCGCGCTCACCCACGCGATCACGTTCGCGCCGTGAATCACAAAGGCGTGCGCGTCGATCGCCTGATCCCATACGTGATACAGCAAAAAGCTGACCGCCCAATCCACCAGCGTTGTCAAGCCGCCGAAGATCAGATAGAGCAGCTGCTCACGGTAGCGCGAGCACAATGCCTTGATTTTCCCGATCATTCCATTCTCTCCTTGTCGCCTTCCTTGCTTTTCTCTGCAAGGTCCATGTCGGGGGAAGCCCTTTTTGAAAGGTGTCTTCCCCCGCCCTGCTTTTCTTTAGCCGATCTGATAGGTCGTGCCGTCCTTGGTATCGATCAGGGTCACGCCGCGCGCGGCAAGCTCGCCTCTGATGCGGTCGGCCTCGGCATAATTCTTGTTTTTCTTCGCCTCGCGTCTTGCCTCGATCATCGCCTCGATCTCGCGGATGAAGGGATCGTCGGACTGCGGCTTTTCGGCCTCTGCCGCCTTTTCCGCGTTCAGCTTTGCGGCATTCTCGAGCAGGTTGAGGCAGAGAACTCTGTCAAAGTCTGCGAGAAGTGCACGCTTGGTCGCGCCGTTGGCATCCGACTTCAGAACGTCGTAGACCGCAGTCACCGCCAGCGAGGTATTCAGATCGTTGTCAAGCGCCTTGACAAAGCCTGCCTTCAGCGTCTCAAACGCAGCCGCGTCAACCTCTCCGTCCTCCTTGAGCGCGGCGATGCGCGCGATCAGCTTGTTGTATGCCACCCCGGCATTGTCCATGTTCTCCCATGAGAAGACCAGAGACTTGCGGTAATGCGATTGCAGGCAGAAGAAGCGGTAGACCATGGGATCGTAGCCCTTCTCCTTCAGAAGCGAGACCGTCAAAAACTCGCCCTTGGACTTGCTCATCTTGCCCGAATTGGTGTTCAGATGCAGAACGTGTACCCACCAATTGCACCACTTGTGTCCGAGATATGCCTCAGACTGCGCGATCTCGTTGGTGTGGTGCGGGAAGGCATTGTCGATGCCGCCGCAGTGAATGTCGAGATATTCGCCCAAATGCTTCATGCTGATGCAGGAGCATTCGATGTGCCATCCGGGATATCCCACGCCCCAAGGGCTGTTCCATTTCAGCTCCTGGTCGTCAAACTTGGATTTGGTGAACGACAGCACAAAGTCCCCCTTGTTGCGCTTGTTGCCGTCCTCCCCGACGCCCTCGCGGACACCGACGGCACGATCCTCCTCCTCGAAATTGTGGAAGACGTAATACTGCTCCAAGCGGGAGGTGTCAAAATAGATATTTCCGCCCGCCTCATAGGCAAAGCCCTTTTCGATGAGAGCTTCGATCACCTTGATGAACTCGTCAATGCAGGCGGTCGCGGGCTCCACCACGTCGGGGCGGCGGATAAGTCGGGGGCCAA
>JAZSJS010000114.1:0-9875 GCA_045534435.1 Eubacteriales bacterium | reverse complement strand
GGAGGATGCTGCGGCATCCTCCCTCTTGTTTTATATTAACCGATTTCATCAATGTTAAGGCTATATCCAAGCACTTCACCAATGGTTGTAATCTTTCCTTTGATCGTAACGGTATCGCCTTTGGATTTGTTCATTAAAAATTGTCGTTGCGAATCGTTTTTGATGTAGCACATGACGGTGTCAAAATTCCATTCGTCTGCGTTGACCGGTTCAATTGTAATATAAGCTCCGTCACTGTCAAAGCTTGCAATTTTTCCTTGGATTTGTACGTATTTGTTTTGGTAGGTCGATTCTGCTTTCATCGCATTTTCATTCAGATCGTTAAGCATTTTTTGAAGATCTACGATCTCATAACTTTTTTGGGAGGAAGGGGATTGTGTGGAAGTTTGATGGTTTTCTACCGACGGCGCATTTGTAGTGACATCGGGGTTATCCGACGAGGAATCATCCGAGCCTGATGCGGCAATTATAATAATGATGAAAACAATAATTGCCCAAAACCACCATTTTTGATAAAACGGTTTGGTGAGCTTTGCACCGCAATTGGCGCAAACCTTTTGCCCGCTGACGGTGATTTCGGTTCCACATTTTTTACATTTTTTTTGTTCCATAATAAAATGTCCTTTCTGATATGATACTTACATTATACTGCAAAATGCGGTAAAAGTCAATACTGCGTTTTGCAGTATGTTATAATGAAAATGTAAATATTTTATGAAGGACAGTTATGTATAGAAGAATAAGAGATTTGCGCGAGGATCGTGATCTGACTCAAAAAGAGTTGGCAAAACAATTGAACTGCTCCCAACAGGTTTACAGTAATTATGAGTTGGGTCAAAGGGATATTCCGACCGATATATTGATTCGTCTGTCGGCTTTTTATCGTGTATCTGTCGATTATATTCTGGGGATCAGTGATAATCCAAACATTCAAAAGTAAAAATAGGGAAGGCTTGTTTAAAGCCTTCCCGTTTTTTGTTGTGTTTTTCAGTTAAAATATCCCTCTCTGTAAAGCAGCTCTGCGATCAGAACCGCGCCGCCGGCAGCACCGCGCAGGGTGTTGTGGGAGAGTCCGACGAACTTGTAGTCAAACAGCGTATCCTCGCGCAGACGTCCGACCGTGACGCCCATACCGCCCCAGATGTCGCGGTCGAGCTTTGCCTGAGGACGGTTGTCCTCCTCGAAATAGGTGATGAACTGCTCGGGCGCATGGGGAAGCTTGAGCTCCTGCGGCTTGCCGGAGAAATTCTTCCAAGCATCCAGGATCTCCTCCTTGGTGGGCTTGTTCTCGAAGCGTACGAACACGGCTGCGGTGTGACCGTCGGTCACGGGAACGCGGATGCACTGGGTGGTGATGAGGGGAGCGTCAGCCTTGACGATCTCGCCGTTCTCGACCTTACCCCAAACGCGCAGAGGCTCCTGCTCGCTCTTTTCTTCCTCGCCGCCGATGTAGGGGATGACGTTGTCGATCATTTCGGGCCATTCCTTGAAGGTCTTTCCGGCACCGGAAATTGCCTGATAGGTGGTGGCAACGACCTCCTTGATTCCGAATTTGCGCAGAGGCGTCAAGGCGGGAACGTAGGATTGGATCGAGCAGTTGGGCTTGACGGCGATGAAGCCTCGCTTGGTGCCGAGTCTCTTTCTCTGAGCGGCGATCACCTCAAGATGCTCGTCGTTGATTTCCGGAATCACCATGGGAACGTCGGGCGTCCAGCGGTGTGCCGAGTTGTTGGAGACTACGGGGATCTCTGCCTTGGCATATGCCTCCTCGAGCGCGCGGATCTCGTCCTTCTTCATATCGACCGCGCAGAAAACGAATGCGCAGTTCTTGCCGACCTCTGCGATGTTTGCAGCATCGAGGACGGTCATGCTCTTGTATTTTTCGGGCATGGGAGTGGACATCTTCCAGCGTGCGCCGACCGCTTCCTCATAGGTCTTGCCTGCGGAGCGAGCCGATGCCGCGAGGGTGGTTACCTCAAAATAGGGGTGATTCTCCAAAAGGGTCAGAAAGCGCTGACCGACCATACCTGTGGCGCCGATGACGCCGACCTTCATTTTGTTCATGATTGGAAATTCCTTTCTTTCTGTGCGCCGCACGGTGTGCGGGTGGAATAAAAATAATTAATTTATTATAGCATATTTCTTTTGTTTTTTCAATACTTTCTTGACATTTTTTTGCTTTAATAGTATAATAAAATATAACAATATGCAAATCGAGAGGGTTTTATGAAATTGGAATTGGTTGCCACCTGTTTGTTTGGCCTGGAAAAGCTGTTGGGCGAGGAGCTTGACGCGCTTGGTCTGAAGCGTATCGAGACCATCGACGGACGGATCCGCTTTGAGGGAGACGAAAGAGATATTGTTCGCGCCAATCTGCATCTGCGCTGCGCAGAGCACGTGTTCGTTTCTCTCGGACGCTTCCCGGCGTACAGCTTTGCGGAGCTGTTTGACGGTGTCAAGGCACTTCCGTGGGAGGATTGGATCGGACGTGACGACGCCTTTCCCGTGAAGGGCCATTCGATCAAAAGCAAGCTTTTTTCGGTTCCCGACTGTCAGAGCATCATCAAAAAAGCCATTGTCGATCGCCTGTCTGCGCACTACGGCATCAGCCGCTTTTCGGAGACGGGGGTGAAATATCAGGTCGAATTTTTCCTGTTCAAGGACACCGTGGCGCTGATGATCGATACCTCGGGACTTCCGCTTCACAAAAGAGGCTACCGCCCGGCGGCGGGACCTGCGCCTCTGCGCGAAACGCTTGCGGCGGCGCTGGCCTTGACGGCGAGACCGCGCGAGGATGTGCTCTTCTGGGATCCGATGTGCGGCTCGGGAACGATCGCCATCGAGGCGGCGCTCATTCTTGCCAATCGCGCACCGGGGCTTGGCAGAGGCTTTGCCGCCGAAGCATTCCCGCAGATCCCCGCACATCTTTGGGCGGAGGAGCGTGAGCGGGCAAGCGCGGCAATTCGCACCGACAGCCACTTTGAGGTCTATGCCTCCGACATTGACGAGGATATTCTCGACGTGGTCTATGAAAACGCACTGCGCGCCGGTGTGGAGGAGCATATGAACATTTTCGCGGCAGACGTCAGACAGATCAAAAAAGAGGACCGCCGCGGCACGGTGGTCTGCAATCCGCCCTACGGAGAGCGTCTGATGACACCCGCCGAGGCAGAGCAGCTCTACCGCGACATGGGGCGCGCCTTTGCCGATCTCGCGCCGTGGCAGATCTATATCATCACCTCACATCCGCAGTTCGAGCGCTTCTACGGCAGACGCGCCGACAAGATCCGCAAGCTCTATAACGGTATGATTCCGTGCAATCTCTATCAGTATTTCAAGCCGGTGAGAGGATAATTGATTTTTTGTGGGGGTGCTTTTTGAAAAAAGCCACCCCCACGCCCCCGCAAAAACTTTCCTCGCAAAAGGGGATAGACGCAATTGTTCATCTATGCGTTCCGAATGAGCAAAAGGACACAGAGTACCATCCCCCCTTGTTCTCCTCTCAATGCCATGCAAGAGGATCGCCGGGTTTGAAAACAATGGTGGATTGGCGAATAAAAGAAATAACAACGCCAATTATTTGAAAGGAAATAAACACGATGATCTACAGAGTTGATTATCTTCCGGAAAACAACATAAACCCTATCACGGGGGAGGAATATGACAGCTCGTGGATCGTCTTTATGCTCACCTGTAGTGTAGATAACCGAGCGATTACCGGAATGGGCAAAGAAGGAGTTTATTTTATCCGGTTGAGCAGATTTTTGAACGATGATTGGCAGCTTTCTGTTGGCGATTTCGTCGAATATTGCGAAGCAAACGAGCTGAATAGCATACTTGTAATGTCTGAATCGGATTACAATGATGCCCTTGGAAAGTACGATGGTCATTCATATAATGAGCCTGTACTTCGCAAAAATGAAGCCCCGGTGCTTATTCACAGCACAACTGCTGATTGTTGGGAAAGCATCCAACATGACGGAGCATTAAAAAGTTGGAATCAACTAAAACGTGATTTGGCAGAATGGGAAAGCAAACCGATTGGAGCACAACTTGGTGATCTTGCAGAGTTTAGCGACTATATCATGTTTGGCGGTGGTGTAAGTGGCGAAATCGTTGTTAGTTCTAAACTTTCCGGCTTTATCAACATGGATGTAAACGCCGAATATCATACCGGAGCAAGATTGTATTTTGATGCCAATAAAATGGCTGAAGATGGCTTGTTGGTTCGTGATGGAGCACACGTTAAAGTAAAAGGCTTGCTTCCTCTTGAACCATATTTGATGTGGGTTGCGACTTGGGATAAATTAGGGCTGAATAGTCCTTTATCGACACCGAAGATTTTTGCCGAAACTGCCGATGATCATTTTCGTGAGAACACAGGCAATGGTTTGGTGTGTCCTTTATAAACAACAAGAAAGCATTATCTGTCGTCGCACAGGTAATGCTTTCTCTCTTATCCCTTTTCAAGAAGTTTCTTGAGTGGAGGGGGTGTGGGGGAGGAGAAGCTTCTTTTCAAAAGAAGTTCTCCTCCCCCACAATCCATTAATATCCTTCTTTCTTCCCCAGCAGGCGGCGGAGTGCCTTTCGGATGAGGTCGGCGGGGAAGACGGCGAGCGAGAGAAGCATGGTGAAGAGAAGCTCGCGCGGAAGGAGAGGTGCGGTGCGGAGGACGCTGCCTCCGAGATAGACAAAGGCGATCTGGATGAATAAAATCGCGCCCATGATGAGCAAAAATACGGGATTTTTGCCGAGACCCGCGTTCAGCTTGAGACGGTCGGTGCGTGCGTTGAAGCAATTGAAGACCGAGGAGAAGATGAAAAGGGCGAAAAAGGCGGTCAGATGATAAATGCGGTCGGCGGCGGGACGGAAGATCGCCGATACTGCGGGAGATTTGAGAAAGAAGAGATAGAGTGCGACGGTGAAGCCGCCGAGGCAGAGAATCTCGTTGATCATATAGCGGTTGAGGATCGGCTCGTCACGTCGCTTGGGCGGCTCCTTCATGCAGTCGGGAAGCGGTGCTTCTCCGGCAAAGGCAAGCCCGCCGAGCGTGTCCATGATGATGTTGATCCAAAGCATTTGCACCACGGTGACGGGAGAATCGATGCCGAGGAAGGGGCAGATCATGGTCACACCCACAGCGCAAAAGTTCATGGTAAGCTGAAGCGTGATGAATTTGCGGATGCTTTTGAAGATGTTCCGACCGTAAAGCACCGCGCGGACGATCGAGGCAAGGTTGTTATCGAGGATGATGATGTCACCCGCCTCCTTTGCCACCTGTGTGCCGCCTCCCATCGCAAAGCCAATGTCGGCGCGGCGAAGGGCGGGGGCATCGTTGATGCCGTCTCCCGTCATGCCGGTCACCAACCCCAGCTCCTGGGAAAGACGCACCAATCGGCTTTTGTCGGTGGGGAGCGCTCGCGCGATCACGGCAAGACGCGGAAGATATTCCTTGAGCTGAGTGTCGGAAAGCTTTGCCAGCTCATCTCCCGTCAGGATCAGATCGTGGCTTTGATGCAGGATTCCGCAACGCTCCGCCAGCGTGCGTGCGGTATCGCGATTGTCGCCTGTGATCATGACGACCTGAATGCCTGCCGATTGCAGCTGTCTGACTGCGCTTGCCGCTTCCTTGCGCAGAGGGTCGGAGATGCAGACCGATCCGACGTAGATCAAAGAGCCGCGCACCGCGGAGGCGTGTGCCGTGGCGGGAATCTGTTCCTCGGAGATGGCGAGCGTGAGTACACGCTCGCCCTTTTTTGCGGCAGAGCGAAGCCTTTGTTCAATTTGCGATCGCGGGAAATATCCGATCTCCCCGTCGGGCAGAAGCGCGCGATGAATAAAGGGCATCAGACGCTCGGGCGCACCGAGAAGCATTGTCATGCGACGCTTTCCGACAAGGCTGACCGCCGAATATTTCCGCATGCTATCAAAGGGCAGACGCGAAGAGACACGGTAGCCGTCCGGCGCGGGGAGCGTAAGCACGCTTTCGAGCAATGCACGCTCGGTCGCGCTCCCGCCCAAGACCTGCGCTTTGCCGCTGGCATCGGTTCCGAGCGTGGCATCACTTCCCATGCGAAAGCCGAGGGACAGGAGCTCGGAGAGTGGGCTTCCGCGACGCAATACGGATGGGAAGGGGTGAAAGCTGCCGTCTCCGCCGAGGAAGGAGGAGACCTTCATTTTTCCCTCTGTCAGCGTTCCGGTTTTGTCGGTGAAGAGAATATTCATGCTCCCCGCTGCCTCGATTCCCACAGGCTTTCTGACCAGCACGTGATCGCGGATCATTTTTCGGATGTTGGAGGAAAGCACCACGGCGATCATCATGGGAAGCCCTTCCGGAACGGCGACCACGATGACGGTCAGTCCCAGCGTGAAGGCGTGGAGCAATTGAGAGAGCAGATAGGGCGTGTCGGTCAGCTTGATGCGGATCAGCTCCCATTGCATTCCGCTGTCAAGAAAAAAAGAATTGAAGAGATAAGCCAATGCCACCAGGATGGCGGCAACGTAGCCCAGGCGGCTGATCTGACGGGCCAATTTGGAAAGGCGGAGCTTGAGGGGACTGTCGCGTTGCTCGATCTGGATTTCATGAGAAATCTGACCGAGAAAAGAGGCGTCTCCCACGGCAAGGACTTCCATCTCGCCGCCACCCGAGGTGACGGTGCAGCCGCGGAAGAGCGCAGAGGGAGCGTCGGGCTTGAGTGTACCGTCGGGAGAAGGGTGCTTGCGGATCTCGCGACTTTCACCTGTCATCGCCGATTGATCGCTGCGCAATTCGCCCGTGAGAAGCAGTCCGTCGGCGGGGATCATCTCGCCCGCTCCCAGCAAAACACGGTCACCGACTACGAGGTCTGCGATCGGAATTTCACATACGTTGTTGTTTCTTCGCACGCGACACTGCTGTTGTCCACCCATTTGTGAGAGCTTGGCAAAGGCGCGTGCCGACCCATGCTCCGAGAGCGTTGAGATCAGCGTGGCAAGAAGGATCGCGACGGCAATTCCCGTGCTCTCCAACCAATTCTCACTTCCGTTGCGGAGCATCAGGAGAAGATTGACGGCAAGCGCGGCGATCAGGATGCGGATGATGGGATCGTTGAGGTTGGAGAGAAAGCGCGCGAGAAAGCTTTTTCCCTTTTGCTCGGTCAGGACGTTCGTGCCGTATTGACGGCGCGACGCCTCGACCTCTCGGTCACTCAGCCCCGCTTGCGGTGTCCTTTTCGGCTTGGTCTGTTGGTTCATGGTTGCCTCCGTCATGCATACAGTTTGTCTTTTCTACTATATGATTGCAGAGAGGAAAATATGAGAATGAAGATGCCACGAAAAATCCCCGAGCGATCTTTGCTCGGGGATCCTTCGATTCTGTTTTTTTACATCAGGGGTGCAAAAATGCGACAAATGCTTTGGAAAAAGCGAACGAGCAGACCCGAGCGACAATCTTGCAGAGTGATCTCGCGGGAATGCTCCATTGTGTCGAGAAGATCGCGCCGGATCTCCTCCACGGTGCTTGTCCGATAGAGACAGGTGCCGCATTCGAAATGCAGATACAGACTGCGGAAATCGAGATTTACCGTCCCCACGGTTGCCAGATCATCATCCGCAAGGAAGGTTTTCGCGTGGATGAAGCCGTCGCTGTATTCGTAAATACGGACACCTGCGCGAAGCAGGGTGCGGTAATAGGAGCGCGTGGTGAAATGCACGGCTTTTTTATCGGGGATACCGGGTGTGATGATGCGGACCTCAACCCCGCTTTTTGCGGCGGATTTCAGGGCAGAGATCATGCCATCATCCACCATCAGGTAGGGTGTGGTGATATAGAGATAGCGATGAGCCTGCTCGATGATCCGCAGATAGACCTGCTCGGCGACGTTTTCCTCACCCATCGGACTGTCGGCATAGGGCTGAACCCAGCCGTCGGTCAACGGTACGGGGGAGGCATCCTTTTGGGGACGGTAACGGTCGTAATCTTCACTTTTTTTGCTCAAAAAGCTCCACGTCTGTAAAAAAATGACCGTAAAGCTCCACGCGCCGTCTCCGAAGAGTCTGACGGCATTGTCCTTCCATTTTCCGAAGCGTTGCTTTTCTCCGATATATTCATCGGCGAGGTTGATGCCGCCCGTATAGGCGATGCGCCCGTCAATCACGGCGATCTTTCGGTGATCGCGGTTGTTTTGCACCGTTGTGAGAAAGGGGTGAAAGGGATTGAATTTTTTGCATTGGATCCCGAGCGCACACAGCTCCTTGGCGTAGTGCGGCGGCAGAGATGGGAAGCATCCAAGATCGTCATAGATGATGCGAACGTCCACACCGGCGCGTACGCGTTCGGTCAGGACCTCCAGAACCGATCGCCACATAATGCCGTCCGAAATGATGAAATACTCCAAAAAAATATAGCGCTTTGCGTTTTTCAGATCGCGAAGCAGGGAATCAAGCAGGGGCTTTCCATCCGGAAAATAGGTCGTTTCGGTAGCATCGCAGATCGGGAACGGTGTGTTGCTTTTGAAATATTGCAGCTGCTTTTTTGCCCGTGGGATCGCCGAAGCCGCGTCAGAAAAAGCCTTCTCGTTTTGTCCGAACGCCTCTTGGGAGCTTTTTTCGATCTTTGCAAGCCTTGCTCGGAATCCGATCGAAGCGGTCTGGGAATGAAAGATCCAATAAAACGCTCCGCCGAAGATGGGGAAGAGCAGAATGAGAAAGATGAGCGAGAGCTTGAATGCGCTTTTTTCGGGGCGCATCAGAAGGTGCAACGCGGTGACGACGCTGAAGAGCTCGAGAAGGGAGGAAAGCCACTTCAGCTGCGAGGAGCGGAAGAGCATGACGGTGAAAAACGTCAGCTGCGCCAGCACAAGCAGCGAGATGAACAGACGTCGGTTGAAGAGCTTGCGGATCCCATTGAGCAACTTTTTTTCGTGCATATGAATTCCTCCCTTGATCTCAGATTTTTGGTCAGAAAATGACTGCTCGTTTTCACGGCAGTCATTTTCAAAAAATGTTAAATTATGAATTCTTGCTTGCGCACTTTCTTTGAATCAGCTTGACGATCTCAACGATCGGGATGATCAGGATGGCAAGACCGAAGGCGATGCCGTATTCCATCAGATCCAGGTGTGCGAGCTCGAATGCGTTGCAGAGGAAATCGATCTCCACAACAGCGGTGGTCAGCAGCAGAGAGAGCAGAGCGGCGCCCCACAGCCATTTGTTCTGTCCCTTCATCGCAAAGATCGAGCCGTGAAGCGAGCGCATATTGAAGGCGTGGCAGATCTCGCAGATCGAAAGAGTGAGGAACGCCATGGAGGTGCCCAGCATCTCGGCAGAATAGGTTCCTGCTGCGATGGCAGCTGCATGGTGCAGGTCAGCCAGCCAATATCTGCCGATAAAGTAGGATGCCAGCGTAATTGCGGTGACGAGCAAGCCTTGATAAGCAACTGCAAATCCGAGACCGCCCGCAAAGATGCCTTCCTTGGAATCGCGAGGCTTTCTCTTCATCAGATTGGATTCGGGCTTTTCCATGCCCAGGGCAAGGGCGGGGAAGCAGTCGGTGATCAGGTTGATCCACAGCAGATGCACAGGCTGGAAGATGGTGAAGCCGAGGAGCGTTGCAAAGAAGATGGAAAGCACCTCGGAGAGGTTGGAGGCGAGCAGGAATTGGATCGCCTTGCGGATGTTGTCATAGATGCGACGTCCCTCGCCGACGGCGGAAACGATGGTGGCGAAGTTGTCGTCTGCCAGAATCATGTCGGCAACGTTTTTGGTTACGTCGGTGCCGGTGATTCCCATGCCGACACCAATACCTGCAGTTTTAATACTGGGAGCATCGTTGACACCGTCACCGGTCATGGCAGTTACCATTCCCAGTCGCTTCCAAGCGGCAACGATACGAACCT
>JAZSJS010000138.1:0-18149 GCA_045534435.1 Eubacteriales bacterium | reverse complement strand
ATCTGTACATCGTCAAGACCGATCATGGGAGAGGCCTCTGTAACATCTACGGGAGGAATGCTTTCGGTCTTGGTCTCGCCGCAAGGACAGGTGAAGGTCTTCACGCCCTCGGTCGTGCTCGTCGGCTCGGTTGTGACAACACCGTCATCCCACTCATGGTCGGGCAACTTCTCAACCGCCTCGGTGTAGGTTGCATCGCAAGGACAGGTGAAGGTCCTCACACCCTCGGTCAAGTGCGTTGCCGGCGTGGTGATCACACCGTCATCCCACGCGTGGGTATGAATCCCGGTTGCGCCGCATTCGGTGCAGATGTCGTTTTCAAAATTGTGGAACTGTACCGTCGCGGGAACGCCGGAATTCCAAGAGTCTCCCTTCGTCACCGCGTTCCACTCTTCCTCGGTTCCGCAGTAGATCATGGTTTCCAGACCTGTGCAGCCGAAGAATGCAGAAGTGTTAATGCTCGTCACGCTGTTGGGAATTGTGATGCTCTCAAGGCTCGTGCAACCAGAGAACGCAGTAAAGCCAATGTTCTTAACGCTTCCATCCGTAGGAATCACACTGTTTTTGCATCCCACGATCAAGGTTTTGGGTTCCGTTTTAATCAAACAATTATCTTTCGAATGATACGTTGTATTTCCTGCATCAACCGTAATGCTTGCAAGGCTTTCGCAACGACCGAACACACCATCACCAATTCTCGTCACGCTGTTGGGAATTTTGATACTCTCAAGGCTCGCGCAGCCGAAGAAGGCGCCGTTCCAAATGAGCGTCACACTGTTGGGAATCGTGATGCTCTCAAGGTTCTCGCACTCGTAGAATGCATACTCACCAATGCTCGTCACGCCCTCTTCGATGACAACCGATTGGATGAAATCCGAATAGGTTTTCCATGCTTCGTTGAATGAGAAATCCATCATCGATCCATTGCCGGAGATCGTCAGTTCACCTGTGATCTTGTCGAGCGTCCACGTAAGTCTGCCCCATGTGCCGTGAGCCTCTGTGCTGCCGGCAGCGGCGAGAATCGATTGATATGTAGAATCTGCCTCGATCTCGGCAACAGTCATACCGTACTTACAGGTGTTCAAGTAATTTGCGATCGTAGCAGCATCAGAGTTTACCAACCCCTCTCCCCAAGCGAACTGATCGGCATTAATTGTACCGGAAACCAGACCTGCATAAGCAAATGTATTAATGTCAACGGAAGGATACTGATCGCTTTCCCATACATAACTGATCGCTTCGCTTGCTCCATACTCAGTGACCGCGATCTTACCTGCAACCGAGTAGCAGTTTTCAAAGCCTCTGACAGCACCGGTGTTCCCTTGAACATAGGTGTGCGCAATGATACCGCCGCCGCAAGGAACGTAGTTGTTGAACGGACGATCAATCGTGTAATTGACGTAGAAGGTGTCTGCCAGATTGTAGCAGTAAGAGAATGTCATGTTCAGCATTGTGCCTGCACTAATGCCGTTGGATCCACCAAAAATACCGCCGACATTAACCAGACGCTGGTTTCCGTTTACAGTCATCGCACCGGTGTTGACACAGTGATCGATTTTGTAGATGCCTTCGCCACCGTCTGCCCATGCAGCAATACCGCCGGCAAATATACTCGCAGTTACATTACCGTTGTTCACACACCCTTCAATGGTAGCACCATCCATCAGGTATGCCGCGATACCGCCTGCGAAGTTAGCGTTTGCGAGGATTTCACCGTTGTTGACACAGTTCAAAATTCTACCGCTAACGTAAGCACCTGCGATACCGCCGCTTGATTGATAACCGGTGATGGCGCCGCTGTTTACACAGTTTATAATAACCTTGTCAAACAACTTGTTTGCAGAACCAACGATACCGCCCGCACGGCCTGAATAGGTCGTGCTGGTGGAAGAAATGTTACCGGTGTTGACGCAGTTTTCAACGCTTGCAATTGCAACGGCGTAAAGCTTGCCTGCAATACCTCCCGCCTCTTCGACAGAGGTAACCGTACCGGAGTTGGAGCAATTGCGGATGTGAATGGCAGCGGTGGCACAACCAATGATACCGCCATTACCGTTCGAGACAGTAGCAGTCATATCGGAGGCGATCCTACCGCTGTTCGTACAACCGGAAATCGTAATTTCAGCGATGTTCACCGCAACAATACCGCCAAGATCGCTTCCGGTGATGGCTCCGGTGTTGGAACAATCCGTAACACCGGCCTTAGACCGCGCTACGATACCCGCCGCACACTCACCGCTCACCGCACCGTTGTTGGTGTTGTTCTCAATCACGTCGTATTCATAGGTGGGGTATGCCATGATACCTGCCGCCAAGTCGGTAGCATTGATGGTAGCATTGTTGGTACAGCCTTTGATGGTGGTGTGGAGCGCCTTGGGCTCGGCATTCGAGCCACCGAAACCAACCACCGCAAATCCGGCGGCATTCTTTGCGGTTGCGGAGCAGGTCGCATCCGTGGTACAATTGAGAATGTTTGCCTCAATCGCAAGACCGGCGATCACGCCTGCAGCACCGCTGCCATCATGGGTTTCATCATAATCACCGGTATTGATGTTGACCGCATTGACGTTCTTCACAACCGCTTTGGAGGACAGGTTGAAGAGTGCGTCGTAGTGTCCTGCGGGCACAGAGGCGTTAATGTCCGCAACGGGAGTGTAATCGAAAGCCTCGGTGTTATGATAGTAGTCCTGCCAAATGTGGTCAGCCATGCTCACCTTTGCGTTCATGATCTTGAAGCCGCCTCCGTCGTAAACGCCGCCGAACAAATGACGGTTTGTAGAGGTGGTAGACATGTAAGAACCGATGGGCATGAATGCCTGATTGTTCAAGTCGATGTCTGCAGTCTGCTTGAAGGTGTAGTTCTGGAAGACCTTACGAGCCGGCTGCACTGCAGCATCGGGAATCCTGTCCATCAAAAACATGGTTGCTACATCAGCGTTCTCAACTGCATAGGACAGCCAAGCAAGCTTCTGGGGAGTGTCGATAATGAAAGGGTCTGCTTCCGTACCCATACCGACAATGTCGGATCCGTCGGATCGGTCATGCATGCCGCTCCAAGCGGGATCGACGGCAGAAACACCGACCGTTGCGGTGGACAACACCATCACCAATACAAGAAGCATCGAAACAATTCTCTTCGTCACGATAATTTTTCCTCCATTAAAATGTAATCGCGTTTTTAACACTGTTTAAAGGAACTTTTGCCAAAATATTTTTTACGCCTGGGGCCCGAGCACAATACTCGAGCTTCCCGTGTCATAGTCGTAATTCGCAAGATAGATGCTCAAAAGAATTGCATCGCTCAGATTTACCGCACCGTCGCCATTGGCATCTGCGCCCATTTCCACAGAAACAGTCGAGGTGCCGAGGTCGTAATTGTAATTTGCCAAATACGCGCGGACCAAAATCGCATCACTCAGCGTCACCTCGCAGTCTCCGTTTGCATCTCCGTAAACACACGGAATCACGGTCAGCGTTGCAGATCTGAGTGCGAGATCCACCGTCTGAAGCTCCTCATCCTGACAGTCGCGCAGTTTGATCTCAACGGTATAGTCTCCCGCCTCGGTACCGTCCGGAATTTCAAACACCAGATTCACCAGAACTCCATCCTCACAGATGTTTTGGGAGGATATCAATACCACGTTGTTCTCCACGTTCATATTGGGGAACAAGCTGCCGTTTGTAACCTCGATCAAGGTCATTGCCTCGGTGTTGTAAGAAACCGTGAATACGATTCCCGCAACTCCGGGGTTGTTTTTGATCCAAACGGGAACGGTCACCGTTTGACCGCGAACAATCTGTACATCGTCAAGACCGATCATGGGAGAGGCCTCTGTAACATCTACGGGAGGAATGCTTTCGGTCTTGGTCTCGCCGCAAGGACAGGTGAAGGTCTTCACGCCCTCGGTCGTGTACGTGGGCTCGGTGGTGATCACTCCGTCATCCCACTCATGCTTGTGCGCGTTGGTTGCTCCACACTCGGCGCAGACACCTTCATCAGAATAAACATGTCCGGTTGCAGGAACAACATTCTCTATATAGCTATAATCGCAATCCCTAATCGTACAATAGACCAGAGTATATCCCTCTTCGGTACAAGTGGGAGATATAAAATCATGGTCACAGACATGACCGCGCGGAGCAGTGATGTCCGAGGTATCGATATAACTATGTCCGCAAGTCCGGCAAACGTACTCAAAGTATCCACAGGTAGTACACGTTTCAGAGATATACGTCGAAACATAGTTGTGTTTTCCAAGGGAATTCAGTTTTTCAATCACCTCGGTCTTGGTCTCACCGCAAGCACAGGTGAACGTCTTCACACCTGTGTCGGTACAGGTAGGTTGCGTGGTAACAACGCCGTCTCCCCATTCGTGCGTGTGCGCGTTGGTTGCTCCACACTCTGTGCAAACGTCGTTTTCAAAATTGTGGAACTGAACTTCTGCGGGAACACCGGAATTCCACCCTTCTCCCTTGGGTATTGCGTTCCATTGCTCTTCGGTTCCGCAATAGATCATGGTTTCCAGACTCTCGCAACAGGAGAATGCCTGGAAGTCAATGCTCTTCACGCTATTTGGGATCGTGATGCTTGCAAGATGATCAAACCATGCGAACGACCACATTCCAATGTCCGTGACACCGTCTTCGATGACAGCCGATTTGATGAAACTCTTGAAAAAGCTCCATGCTTCACTGCTTGATGCAAAAGCCCCCATGCCTCCGGTTCCGGAGATCGTCAGTTCACCCGTGGTTTGGTCGAGCGTCCACGTAAGTCCGCCCCATGTGCCTCGGATCACTGTGCCACCGGCAACGGCGAGAATGGCTTGATATGTAGAATCTGCCTCGATCTCGGCAACAGTCATGCCATACCTACAGGTCTTCAGATACTCTGCGATCGTAGCTTCTTCAGTGTTTGCCAAGCCGTTCGCGTTTGCGAAACGAGTAGCGCCGGTAACACCTGCAAGCAGACCTGCAAAAGCGGATGCAACGGGGTCGGTAGAAGGATATTGATTGTTTTCCCATGCGTAACTGATCGCTTCGCTTGATCCATACTCAGTGACCATGATCTTACCTGCAACAGAGTAGCAGTTGTCATAGCTTCTGGTAGAGTTGGTGCCTGCCTGAACAAAGCTGAGGCCCTCGAGACCGCCGCCGCAAGGAACGTAGTTGTTATCGGGCTTCGCGTAAGTGTAAGTGATGTAGAAGGTGTCAACCAGGTTGTAGCAGTAGGAGTATTCTACATTCTGCTGCTTGCCTGATGCAATACCGTCGGATCCTGCCACGATACCGGCAGCGTTAACTATACGCTGGTTGCCGTTTACAATCATCGTACCGGTGTTGACGCAGTGGTCAAGGACATAGGAACAATCGTAGAGAGAGGTGCTGGGCTCGAGCCAACCTGCAATACCGCCGGCATTCTTCGTGGCAGTAACGGAACCGTTGTTCACAGTCCACTTGACCGAAGCGACACCGTGGAGGGCGCCTGCAATACCGCCGACATAAGCACCACCGGAAACAGCAGCGTTGTTCACACAGTTGGAAATGTTGTCACCGTAAGCATAACCGATGATACCGCCGGCCTGGCTTGCCTTTGCAGTGACGTCACCGTTGTTGACACAACCGGTGACCGTCGCAACGGCGTCATTGTTCGAGGAGCCGATGATACCGGCAGCACGCTGAGAAGTGGCGTTGATTGCGCCATTGTTCACACAGTTGGTGACGTTGGTGACCACCTGAGTCTTACCAACGATACCGCCTCCGTTGCTACCGGCAGTAATCGCTCCGGTGTTCTGGCAGTTGTTAACGGTGGTCTCTTTACTGGGCTGACCAAGGATACCGCCGGCCTCATTACCGGTAATCGCACCGGTGTTCTTGGAGTTGGTAATGGTGAGTGCCAGGCCGTGGACGTTACCGAGAATACCACCTGCCATAGTAGCGCCGTTGACTGCACCGGAGTTTTCGCACGCGGTGATCTTTGCACCGTCTGCGATACCAACAACACCGCCGCCAACGTTGTCCGAGGTGATGGATCCGCTGTTGGTCGAATTGGTTACGTCTGCATAGGAACGTCCTGCAATACCGCCGGCATAGCTACCGCCCTCAACGCGACCCTTGTTCTCGTTGTCATCAATGACGTCCGTGTAGGAAAAGGAGATTGCCACAATACCGCCCGCAGTGGTCTTGCCTGCAACGTATGCGGAGTTGGTGTTACCGCTGAGAGTGGTGCTGGCATCGTCACGGGTATCCTTGACGGTGTAGGTTCTGCACACGATACCGCCTGCAGTGGTTGCGGTTACGGAAGAGGTCACGTCGGTGGTACAACCGGTAACCGCACCGTTGATGGCATGACCAACGATGATGGCTGCAGCAGTACTCTTGGTGTGCTCTTTGTCGTAGTTACCCGTGTCAACATTCACTGCATGAATGTTTTTGATGATCGCGCTACTTGCAACATTGAACAGTGCGTCGTAGTGCCCCTGCCAATCAAGGGTTTTGTAGGAATCCGTTTCAGGATACTTGGGCGAGGAATAATCAGCAGTTTCGGTTGCTTCGTCAATGTAGAGATTTTCAAATCTCGAAGTATAAGCCTGACCCAGATGGTCCT
This sequence comes from Eubacteriales bacterium, assembly GCA_045534435.1. GTDB lineage: Bacteria > Bacillota > Clostridia > Oscillospirales > CAG-272 > UMGS1865. The sequence goes on along the minus strand of JAZSJS010000138.1, from coordinate 11,545 downwards.
CCATGCTGATCTTGGCATTCATGATCTTGTAGCCGTTGCCGTCGTAGTGACCGCCAAACAGATGACGAACGTTAGGTACGCTATCAACACCATACACACCGTAGTAGGTTCCGATGGGCATGAATGCCTGGTTGTTCAGGTCGATGTCTGCAGTCTGCTTGAAGTAGTAGCCGCTGAACATCTTACGGGACAGCTGAGTAACAGCAGCCTCGTCCTTGGTCAGCAAAAATGCATTTGCTTCTTCAGGATTCTCAACTGCATAAGACAGCCAAGCGAGCTTCTGGGGGGTGTCGATAATGAAAGGGTCTGCTTCCGTACCGGCACCGGAAATGTTGTTATCTCTGTCGGTCATGCCGCCCCAAGCGGGATCGACGGCAGAAACACCGACCGTTGCGGTGGACAACACCATCACCAATACAAGAAGCATCGAAACAATTCTCTTCGTCATGATAAGTTTTCCTCCATCACTAAAAATGTGTCGCGCTTTTCGCGCGTTGCTTCAGAGAATGCCAAAAAGTTTGCGGTCTTTTTCTTTCCGCGTTTCAAATGGACTTTTTTGACAACTATCATTATATCACAAGTATTACTTTTTGTCAAGCAGATTCCCCATAATATTATATTAATGAATAAAACGAAAAACAAATCATGATGAAAAAAATACCGCCACGCGAAAAAACATCCTCAGAATAAAGACGACGATCCGGTGCATACTAACAACAAGCCGGAGAAAAATGAAAAATGAAACAACAGGCCTGCCGCACGATTTTTGCGGCAGGCCGCTGATCCGAAATCGGAAAGGAGTTATGGCTATGATCATGGATCGTATTGCGCTGATTCTTACCATTCTCGGCGCGCTGAACTGGGGCAGCATCGGTCTGTTCCAATTCGACATCGTGGCGTGGATCTGCGGCGGACCTGCATCCCTGCTCAGCCGCATCATCTATACGGTGATTGCGTTGGCAGGCGTTTGGTGCATCTCTCTCATCTTCCGCGCACGCGAGAGCTTTGACAGCATCGAGGAATAAGCTTCAGCACCCTCCAAACCCGGGGCTGCCTCAAGTTTTTTTGAGGCAGTCTCTTTTTTGGCGTGCATATACTGTAACAAAAAAGGAGGGTGCCTATGAAAAACATTCTGCTCGAGCTCTTCACGTCCTGTCTTTCCCAAGCCTACAACGAGGTGGCGCGTGGCGGTAGCTTTGCCGTTGAGCGACGTGGCGATCTGCTTTCGGTCTATTTTCAGCACAGCCACGGCGTGACCGATTGGCTCAACAACCTTGATTTCACCGCGATCCCCTATCGCGAAATGGACCCCGTCTGGAGCTGTCACGGCGGATTTCTCAGGGTCTGGCGAGCCGTCCGTCCTCATCTTGAGCCGTCGTTGCGCGACCCTTCCGTCAAGCAGCTCCGGGTGGTGGGCTACAGTCACGGCGCCGCGCTCGCCGTTCTCTGTCATGAATTTGTCTGGTATCATCGCCCCGATCTGCGTCCGAGCATGCAAGGCTTTGGATTTGGCTGTCCGCGCGTGCTTTACGGCTGCGTATCCCCCGACGTCGCCCTACGCTGGGAGCATTTTTACATCATTCGCAATCTCGACGATCTCGTCACGCATCTGCCGCCGCGCGCCCTGGGCTACTGTCACGTCGGCAATCTGATCGAGCTGGGAAGCAACGGAACCTATTCCCCCATCGACGCCCACCGACCAAAAAACTATCTCGCAGAGCTCGAGAAGCTCGAAATTCACGAACTATTTACTTGACAATCCGAAAAGAAACTGATATAATAAAGAATGGTGTATTATATCATCATTCATCATGCCACACGCGTGGCGGAAAGGAGTGTCTCGCATTGAAGCCCGCCTTTTGCGACGTCGTCCAAAATCTTGCTCTGAGAAATCGCTTGCGCGACGATATTCTGAGCCGTAAGCTTTCACACGCCTACATCATCGAGGGCGCACGCGGTACGGGCAAGCATATGATCGCGCTGCGGATCGCCGCCGCGCTGTCCTGCGAGCATGCAGACGATGCCTCCGAGCCGCTCCCCTGCATGAGGTGCGCCTCCTGTCGAAAGATCCTCTCGCTCAACTCTCCCGACGTGATCTTCATCAACCGAGGAGATCGGGCGACGATGGGTGTGGATACGGTCCGAGAGATCAGACAGGACGTTCTGATCGCCCCCAATGACGTCGACAAAAAGGTCTACGTCCTCGAGGATGCGCATCTGATGACCTCACAGGCACAAAATGCGTTCCTGCTGACCCTGGAGGAGCCGCCGCCATACGTACACTTTTTGCTTCTTTGCGAAAGCGTCGCGCCGCTTCTGGAAACGATCCGAAGCCGCGCACCGACCCTGCGCACCGAGGCAGTCTCTCCCGCAGAGATCGAGCGCCATCTCGTTCGGGTCAACACCGACGCAGCCGCGCTCGCAAGCTCGTCTCCGAGAGATTTTTCCGAGATCGTCTGTGCCTGTGACGGAAGCATCGGCAGAGCCCTGGAGCTGCTGGACGCAAAGACCAGAAAGCCCATCCTTGCCCGCCGTGAGCTCGCAAGAGACTTTGCAAGCTTCTGCTCATCCCGCCACACGCATGCAGAGGCACAGAGACTGCTCAACGCGCTCTCCCAAAAGCGCGAGGAAACCGTTGAAAATCTCAGCGCGATCCTGCTTTGTCTGCGAGACCTTTTGCTTTGCAAGCAGACCGAGGACGCGCCGCTCTGCTTCTTCGGAAATCGCGAGGAGGCCTGTTCCCTGGCATACGGCTTCACAACACCCACACTTCTGTCGCTTTGTGACAGACTTTGCCAAACGATCGACCGCGTCCGCGCGAGCGCCAATATTCGCCTGACGCTGACCGACCTTTTCACAGAGACGGGATTGCTGTAACGATTTTTTTGACACACCCCTCTGTTTTTCTATCAGTACAGAAAGGATTTTGAACATTCATGGCAGACCATCAGCAGTCGGCGGCTCCCGCCGAAAAGAAAGAGCATACCGCAGCCGCTCAGGAAGGCAGCGGAAGCAATCACGGCAACCGTAACCGCCGTAACAGACACCGTCCTCATCACAGAGGCGGAAAACGCCCCCACCCGGATGCACCCGAGCGCGAAAACGCAGGCGCAGAGCAGAAGCAGACCGCTCCCGAGGCGTCAAATCACCGCAACCATCCGGAAAAGAAGAACGAAAAGCAGCAGCATCATAACAAGGGAGGTCAGGGCGGCAAGAAGAACTCGCACAGAGGCAGCCGCGGCGGACGTCACGGCGTTGAAAAGCGTCCCTACGATCCCTATGAAACGCCGAGCAAGGAGGAGATCGAGCTTTCCGAGCTTCGCGCAAGGATCGTTATGAAGGCGGCTGACGGAAGCGTCCCCACTGCCTTCGGTGCCCCCGCCGAGCAGAAAACCGCTGAGGTTGAGACTCCCGTCGAGGCATCCGTGACGTCGGATCTGCAGACCGAGCCCCCCATGTGCCCCGCTCCCGACGTGACCGAGCAGGTCGTCGAGGAGGAGGTTGAAAAGGTCGAGGTGGTCGGCATCCGCTTCCGCTCTGCGGGAAAGATGTATTATTTCGATCCCAAGGGAATCAAGCTCAAGAAGGGCGACTGCGCCATTGTGGAAACCACGAGAGGCCCGGAATTCGGTGACGTTTGCCTCGGAAACAGCATGATCCGTGCGACCTCTGTCGTGGCACCCCTGCGCCCCGTGCTGCGCCTTGCCACCAAGGCCGACGTCGAGGCCAACGAAAAGAACCGCAAAAAGGAATCGGAGGCTCTCAAGATCTGTCAGGAAAAGATCCGCGAGCACAAGCTGGAAATGAAGCTGATCGACGTGCAGTATGCCTTTGACGGCTCCAAGATCCTCTTCTATTTCTCGGCAGACGGACGCGTTGACTTCCGTGAGCTGGTCAAGGATCTCGCGTCGGTGTTCCGCACGCGCATTGAGCTGCGTCAGATCGGTATCCGCGACGAGGCAAAGCTGCTCGGCGGCATCGGTGCTTGCGGACGTACGCTCTGCTGCGCCACCTTCCTGCCCGATTTCGCACAGGTCTCGATCAAAATGGCAAAGGATCAGAACCTCTCGCTCAACTCCTCGAAGATCTCGGGTGTGTGCGGCCGCTTGATGTGCTGCCTGCGTTATGAGGAGGAGGTCTATCTTGACGAGATCCGTCAGACGCCGCCCCACGATTCCACCGTTCGGACACCCGACGGTGTGGGAACCGTCATTGGCTCCAACCCCTTGGCAAGAACCGTTCGCGTTCTTCTCAAGGATCAGCCCGACACGCCGCCCAAGCAGTATGCGCGCGACGAGATCACCGTCCTTCCCAAAGAGAAGAAGTCCACGCAAAATCAAGAGAATCGCTCCGAAAAGCCTGCAAAAAACAGCTGAAAACCGAACGGTTCTTACAGTTTATAAAAAATTTTAAAAAAATTGCGGAAAAACAGTTGCAATTCAAAAAAAATGTGATACAATATTAAGTGAAGGACAACCTCGCACCGTGCGTCGGCATCCCCGCCCATGCCCCGTGCCCGATTGCCCCAAAAATCTCACAGGAGGTACCGTACCAATGGCATACAAAATTTCTGATGATTGCGTATCCTGCGGAGCTTGCGTAGAGGCTTGCCCTACCGAGGCAATCGCTGAGGGTGACGGCAAGTACGAAATCAATGCCGATGTATGTGTTAGCTGCGGCGCTTGCGCTGAAGCTTGCCCTGTTGGCGCTCCGGCAGAGGAGTAATACATCCCCCGCAAACGGCGGAGCAAACGGTTTCCGTCTGCTCCGCCATTTTGTCTTTTTGCAGCTTGCGAAGGGACGATGACTCAAACTTGTTTTCAAAAAGGAGATTCGCATGGACACCGACCGTCGCGTCGATCCGCAGCTGCTTCCCGACGAACGGCTTGACGACGTCAACGAATCGCTTCGTCTGATCCAGAAGAAGCAGGGGTTGACCTTTGGCACAGATGCCTTTCTGCTTGCCGCCTACGTGCGCCCTCAGAGGCGCGCACACGCCGTCGATCTCGGCAGCGGTACGGGGATCGTTCCCCTGCTGCTCCTGGCACGGGAAAAGGTCGCTCGGGTGACGGCGATCGAGATCCAGGATGCCTTCGTCGATCTGATCGGTCGCAACGCATCTCTCAACAGCTTTTCCGATCGGCTCTCTGCCATCCGCTCCGATGTGCGCGAGGTGTTTCCCGAGCAGCTCGGCGGCGAGGTCGATCTGGTGGTTTCGAACCCGCCGTATATGAAATGCAATGCGGGAAAACGAAACGAGCACGACGAAAAATACATCGCAAGGCATGAGATCTTCGGCAACGTCGGAGATTTCTGTCAGGCTGCAAAGCGGCTTTTGCGATATGGCGGACGCTTCGTCTCTGTCTGGCGTCCTGACCGCTTGACCGAGCTTCTGTCTGCACTTCGCGACGCGACGCTTGAGCCAAAGCGCATGACCTTCGTTCACGCGGATGCCACTGCGGAGCCGTGCACGGTTCTGATCGAGGCAGTCAAGGGTGGCGCGCCCTCTCTGCACGTCAGCCCGCCGCTCTTTCTCTACCGTCCCAGAAAGGAAGGAGAACAGAGCCGGATCCTGACCGACGCCGCAAAAGAGATCTACGACACCTGCAATTTTCTTTTTTCTGACATAAAAAATAGCAAATAAGGAAAATCTAAAACTATCTATATACAAAGGAGACAACACCATGAACAAAAACCTGAAGATCGCCCTGGGCATTGGAATCGCCGCCGCAGCAGTTACCGTCATCACCATCGGTGTCATGCGCAGACTGAAAGAAATCAAATCCCTCACGATGGATGCCGAAGAGCTTCCCGAGGATCTGGATCTGGAGCTGGCTCTGGAAGAGCCTGTCGAAGAGGACGTGGCTGAGGCTGAGGTTGAGGCTGAATAAGAAAGGAAATCGGTTGGGGGTGTTGCGCTTGCAGCACCCTCGATTTGTGTAAGATCATCCGAACATGGAACATATCAAACGAATTTTGAGCTTCACGCGTCGCGCATTGGACGATTATGAAATGATCTCACCGGGCGACAGGATCGCCGTGGGTGTGTCTGCGGGCAAGGATTCCCTGACGCTGCTTTGCGCGATGGCAGAGCTGCGCCGCTTTTATCCCGTACCCTTCGAGCTGATCGCCATCACCATCGACATGGGCTTTGAGGGCGCCGATTTCTCGCCCATCGCCAAGCTCTGCGAGGAGCTGAACGTGCCCTATCACGTCGTTCCCACCGAGATCTCTCGCGTGATCTTCGACGTCAGAAAGGAAAAAAGTCCCTGCTCGCTCTGCGCCAAGATGCGCCGCGGCGCGCTTCACAATGTCGCGAAGGAGCTGGGGTGCAATACGGTCGCCCTCGGTCACCACTTCGACGATGCCGTGGAGACCTTCATGCTCAATCTCTTTTTTGAGGGACGTATCGGCTGCTTCTCGCCCGTCACACACCTCTCGCGCGTCGGTATCAAGCTGATCCGACCGATGATCTATATGCCCGAAAAGGACGTACGCTATTTTGCGTCCAAGGTATCCCTCCCCGTCATCAAATCTCCCTGCCCCGCCGACGGAAATACCCAACGCGAGGAAATGAAGCAGCTGCTCGCCCAGCTTGACCGCAAGCACGACGGTCTGCGCTACCGCATCTTCGGTGCCATGCAGCGCGGCGAGGTCGACGGCTTCAAGGAAATGATGGGAATGCAGGGCAAAAAGGCATATCGGAATGAGGACGAGGATTAAGCGATCCAATTTGCGGGGAGCATCTCTTGAAAAAGCCACTCTGCAAAAACCATTTTGAAAGAATGGAGACGACACAACCACATGAACCAACCAGCAGATTTTCTCCCGCTCTCGCGTGCCGAAATGGAGGCACGCGGGTGGGATGCACCCGATTTTGTATACGTGACGGGCGACGCTTACGTCGATCACCCGTCCTTTGGCGTTGCCATCATCTCACGCGTGCTGGAGGATGCGGGATATCGCGTCGCCATCCTTTCCCAGCCCGACTACAAGACCTGCGACGCCTTCCGCGAGTTTGGCAAGCCGCGTCTTGGATTTCTCGTGACGTCGGGCAACATCGACAGCATGGTGGCGCACTACACCGCCGCCAAAAGGCGTCGCAGCTTTGATTATTACACCGCCGGCGGCGAGATGGGCAAGCGCCCCGACCGCGCTGTCATCGTCTACTGCAACCGCATCCGAGAGGCTTACGGCGACGTGCCGATCGTCATCGGCGGCCTGGAGGCTTCCCTGCGCCGATTCGCACACTACGACTATTGGGACGACAAGGTGCGTCGCTCGATCCTGGTCGACAGTCGCGCCGATCTGTTGACCTACGGCATGGGAGAAAAGATCCTCTGCCGCATCGCCGAGCTCTTGGACCGCGGCGTGCCGATCCGCAAGATCCGCGACGTGCGCGGTACGGTCTATCTCGCCCGTCCCGAGGATCCGATCCACTACGACGTCGCGGCAACCTTTGACTATAACACCCTCAAGGAAAACAAGCGCGCCTATGCCGAGGCCTTCGGCGTGCAATATCAAAACCAGGATTCGATCAACGGCAAGGCGATCTGCGAGAGATATGACAACAAGCTGCTCGTGCAGAATCCGCCGATGCCCCCCTTGGAGCGCGCCGAGCTCGATCACGTCTATTCTCTCCCCTATATGCGAGATTATCACCCCTCCTACCGCGCCGCGGGCGGCGTTCCCGGCATCGAGGAGGTCAAGTTTTCGATCACACACAACCGAGGCTGCTTTGGCGGCTGCAACTTCTGCGCGCTCGCCTTCCATCAGGGACGAACCGTTCGCTCGCGCAGCATCAAGAGCGTGGTGGAGGAGGCGAAAAAGTTCACCGCACTGCCCGATTTCAAGGGCTACATCCACGACGTGGGCGGCCCGACGGCAAACTTCCGCTATCCAGCCTGCGACAAGCAGCTCAAGGACGGCGTTTGCGCCACGCGCAAGTGTCTCGCGCCCACGCCCTGCATAAATCTGGAGGTCACGCACGCGGACCCTCTGCAGCTGCTCTCCGAGATCGAGGCGCTCCCCAAGATCAAAAAGGTGTTCATCCGAAGCGGCATCCGCTTTGATTACCTCATGGCAGACCCCGACGACGCTTTCTTTTACAAGCTGGTCAAGGATCACGTCAGCGGTCAGCTCAAGGTCGCGCCCGAGCACTGCGCCGACGGTGTGCTTGCCTGCATGGGAAAGCCGAGCTTCGCCGTTTACGAGGGCTTCCGCAAGAAATTCTTTGACGTCACCAAAAAAATCGGCAAGGAGCAGTATCTCGTTCCCTATCTCATGTCGAGCCACCCGGGATCGACTTTGAACGATGCCATTGAGCTGGCACTCTGCCTCAAGCGGAACGGCTATGCCCCCGAGCAGGTGCAGGACTATTACCCCACCCCCGGAACGGCATCGACCGTGATGTATTACACCGGCATCAATCCCTTGACGATGAAGCAGGTCTACGTCGTGACCGACTATCACGAAAAGCAGCTCCAGCGCGCGCTTCTTCAGTTCAACCGTCCGCAAAATGCAGACATGGTGCGCGAGGCGCTGACGCGCGCGGGCAGAACCGATCTCATCGGAACCGGCCCCGACTGCCTCGTCCGCCCGGCGGCAAATACCGCACCGAAAAAGCCCGCCTCGCAAAGAAGCGGAAGAGTGCAGCGCGGCAAGACCGCACGTCCCACCGCGGATCGGAAAGCAAGCCGCACGCCCGCCAAGCCCCACGCAAAAAAGCCCGCACCAAAAACGGGCAGGCGAAAAAAATAACAAGCATTTGAGGGGAAGCTTCCCACGGAAGCTTCCCCTCGCTTTTTTGTCGGCAAAACGCCCACCGACCGAGGTCGGTGGGCGTGGGAGCTATCAAGCTTGGCAATTTTCGAATTCGACGATCAAAACGTCACTGTCACTCTTGTCAAGTCTTGCGATAAACCGATAGGCATCATAGAAGTGAGAAATACCGCTGATGTCGGTTTGGTTGGAGCAGGATTCAAAGAGAATGGTAACCGTGATATATCCGTCAAGAGAGTCACCGACGTATCCGATGAAGCCTCCTCCGTTCGTCAGCGTACCGTCGACGGCACAGCCTTCAAAGAAGATGCTTCTGTCAAATTCGGTGTAGCGTCCTCCGAAAGAGCCGACGAGTCCGCCGTAATATTCCGCGCCGCCGGTATTGTTGACGATCTTCACCTCTCCCGTGTGCGTGACGTTTTTGAGAACCAGTTGATCTCCGGCATGTGCGCAAAATCCTCCGTAAGACGACGAGTATTGGGACCCGTTTGTGGAAGAGAGTGCCACGAGCACGAATACGTCCTTCATCTCAAGATCGCGGACGATGCCTTCGGCAGAGGCAAACAATCCGAGAGAAAGGTCTCTGTCATAAATATCCTTCACAAGTGTGTAGCCCGAGATCGAATATCCGTTTCCGTCGAAATATCCGTTGAAGTCTCCGAAATTTTCAACGTAAACACCGCTCAGATCAATGTTGTTCATCAAAACGTAATGTCTGCTTCGAGACATGTTTTTGAGATCCTCTGCCTTTCTGATCTCCACAACACCGTCTTGGACAAACCTCCACACGTTTTGAGAACTACAATTTCGAACAGTCAGAGTCCGCGGCTCCAGATCGACGTTGCTATATGTAATTTCCCAAATACTGATATGAAAGCTCGGATACGAATCGGAAGAACCATAATCGAAAGGTCTTCCCATATCATCGATACATGGATTTTCGATCTTTACCATCACGGTGTTACTGTTGATGTGAATCGGTCGGGAAACGTAATAATAATGAAAATCGCTACCGTCAATGTGAATCGTATCGATGGTGTGTCCGGAGGGATTATCCAAAGTTACCAAAGCATAGACCTCGGTGGAGGGGTAGATGAACTCCAGGTCGTTTTGATTGGCATCGACCAAACGGACCGAGGTTACGCTCGGCTCCTTGGAAATCAAAACGGAGATTTGATGATTGGACACGGGGGTGTGGGTGTAGGTCCGGCTGGATTCGTCTTCAAACACGATCTGTTCTACCGTCAACACCTTGTCAACCGGGTGGAATTGATCCGCGACGCCGCTCACACGGATCTTTTCCGGTGTGCTGATGTCGCTGACCTTGTAGGTTTTGCCGTTGATTACTACGGAAACCGGTTTCAAACCGTAGGGGTTTTCCAGCGTGATCTGCAAATACAGAACGTCGGTCACCAAAATTTCACCGGTGTTCAGGCAGGAGCTTCCGGTCACCTCAAAGAACGGAAGCGATCGGAAGGAATGCTCTTGCGTGTCTTGGCGAACACCGTTTCCGTCGTTCAGGTCGTACTCATAGAAGATCTTGATTGTATATTGGGTATATTCCGTCAGGTCGTCAAAGCGGCGTGCCGTACAAGATGCGTCGGTGCTGATCAGCTCTTCGCCCTTCCAAAGCTCCAGTTTTTTCAGGATCAAAAGCTCGTCCTCGTCAGAAAATGCAAGATCAAACGCAAAGCTCGTCTGCGTGAGGTCGGTTTGGGTGAGGGTGACAACGGGCGTTGCTTTTGCAAGCGTTTTCACGGTCAGCTCTTGTACGACGGTATGCGTGTCCGTGCCGTTGTTCCGATCATAGGTATAGGTGACGCGGAGCGTGTACTTGTTGTTGGAAAGAAGTCCGTTGAAGCTGCGCGCTTCAAGATTCTCGGCGGGGATGGGGGCATCGTCACCGTGAAGCAGCTCGATGGCAGTCACGCTTCCACTTGCGTTGAGGTCAAAGACCTCGATCGCAAAGTCGAATCCGGTTTGTGTGATATTCTCGGCATTCAGGGTGAGCAGGGAAGTCGTGGTAAATTCAACCGAGATTTGTTCGATCGCGTCTTGATTGCCGCGGTATTCTGCAACCAGGGTGTATGCCGTCTCGGGAAGCAGACCGCGCAGCGTCTTGGCGGAGAGATCAAGCTCGGACGCCTTTTCTCCGTTTTGATAGAGCGTAAGTGCCGTGATCTGCTTGTTCGCAAACGATTCCGCCCACAGGAACCCAAAGCTGACCGAGGTCGCGGAAGCCTGCAGCTCGTCAAACAGAACCGGAGCCTTGGTCGTGAAGTTCTTGATGGCAAGCACGTGGAGCCCTGCTCCCGTACCCGTCATATCGTCGTAGATCGCGCCCACGGCGTATTGGTATGCCGTGTTGGGCTGAAGCCCCTCAAAGATGACCTCGGAGACCTCGGTGGGCAAGATCTCGTTGATGGCAACCACCTTCTCGCCGTCGTAGAGCATGACATAGACCTTGCCCTGACTCTTGGTGATCAGCTCAAGCGGATCGGTGATGGAGACGTTGAAGGAGACGCTGTAGAAATCCACGCGCTCTTCAAAGAGTGTGGCAACGGGCTGACGCTCGGTGGCGATTCCTGCGCGCACCGTCTTGTCGCCCTCCATGCGGACGTCCTTGATCTCGGTGCCGTCGACGTATTTGATGGCGTCGATGGTGTATTCCACAATTCCTTCGACGTCTCCGACGTTGACCTTGAGGATCAGATGCTCCATATCCGAGCCTTCTTCAAACATATAGGAAGAATATTTCTTGCCG
>JAZSJS010000089.1:0-3017 GCA_045534435.1 Eubacteriales bacterium | reverse complement strand
TTCAAGGAGCTGGCGCGCATCGGAGACACCGCGCAGAACCGCGTGCACGCCGCAGAGGGTGAGAACTACGAGTGGGCCGATATGTACGAGGGCTTTGCAAAGACCGCCGATGAGGGGGGATTCCCCGAATTGGCAAAGAAGTTCCGCCTGGTTGCCGCCGTCGAAAAGCACCACGAGGAGCGTTACCGCGCACTGCTCAAGAATGTCGAGACCGCACAGGTCTTTGAAAAGAGCGAGGTCAAGGTTTGGGAATGCCGCAACTGCGGTCACATCGCGGTCGGCACCAAGGCTCCCGAGATCTGCCCCACCTGCGCACATCCTCAGAGCTATTTCGAGATCCACGCAGAAAACTATTGATCAAAAAAGAACCGCCGTTGGCGTACCTGCGATAAAACAGGTACGCCATTCTTTTTGCGAACTCAACCACAGGTTGCGTCACAGTTCGAAAAACAAGTTATTGTTTTGGTATTTGATGTGTGTTATAATAATATCAGAATCCGGATTCAATAAATTTCAAGAGGTGATTCTAATGACAATAGGCGAAAAAATTAAAGAATTACGAAAAAAGAATGATTTGACACAGGAGAAGCTTGCGGACTATCTTTGCGTGTCCTATCAAGCAGTTTCAAAATGGGAGTGTGGATTATCAAGCCCCGATCTTTCGTTGATTGGTCCTTTGACGAAATTGCTTCAAGTTTCAGCTGATGAATTATTAGGACTAAAAAATGACGGTATAGATGCGCGCCGAGAGGAACTCGAAAAAGAAGAGCGTGAAACTTGGATAAGCGGTGATCTTGCCAAACGATATGAGATTGCCTGTACTGCCGTGGCTGAGTATCCCGGAGAGATGAAATATCTTAATTGGCTTGCGTGGTGTGAGGCTATGCGTTCCTTTGACTTTAAGGATGATAAAGAGTATATTGCTGAACAGGAAAAAGCGATCAAGCATTTTGCTACTGTTATAGAAAATGCAACCGATACGAAGATTAAAACAAGTGCGGTACAAGGTATTGTGCAGTATCTTTGCTTTAGAGAAAGGCACGATGAGGCCAAAAGATATGCCGAAATGTATCCGGATAGCAGAGGTGTAAGTAAAGACCGAGTTCTTTTAGATTGCTTACAAGGACAAGAAAAAACAAAACATTATCAAAAGATGTTAGCTAATATGCTGTCAGAAATTTTGGATCATATAGGCAATGACGACATGGCAGCTTGCGAAGCGCAGGAGCAGATATTAAATTCGATAATTACAGATGGCAACTATCTCTATTATAATGATTATCTCGCACATAATTATCGTAAAAGAGCAGCCATATATACATCAAACGGAGAATACGAAAAGGCTATTTGTCATTTGCAGAAAGCTCTTGAATATGCGACAGCTGCCGATGATTCTGATAGGGAAAATACTGTTTATCGCTTTACAAGTCCTTTTCTCAATCAACTGGAATATAATCCTGATAATTTTTGGAGAACGGGTGGGACAAAATATGTGGAAGATTTTTATGAAGCTATAAAACGTAGTCCATTTGATAAGTTATACGACAGAGAAGATTTTCAAAAACAATTTAAAATCTGATCCTCGCCCCGCCTTGCGCGGGGCTTCGCTTTTGTGTCCACAAAAGCAGGGCTTGTCAGGAAAAGAAGCCGGACTTTCGGGGTGCACAAACTAAAGGCTCCCTTGTGTAAAGGGAGCTGTCACCGAAGGTGACTGAGGGATTGTTTTTCGATAAAATTTTGTTTTTTACAATCCCTCCGACTCGCTTACGCGAGCCACCTCCCTTTACACATGGAAGGCACCTCTTGGGTATCTGTTCTTTTTTTACTCCGAAAGGACTCGAACCCGATAGGCGGGAAGCCAAAGGCAAACAATCCGGTGAATTGTTTGCGGCTGACAGCCGCGAGGGGCCTGTCCCGCGCGGGCAGTACGCGCAAGCGGACGGCGAGTCCGACTTTCCGCAGCCAAATATCCAAGGATTTATCCTTTGTGGCGGATATCTGTTCTTCTTTCTCCCTCTATTCCCTGCCCAGCAGTTTTTTCGCAAGTCCCGCAAGGCGGTCGATGCCCTCCGTAAGCGTCTCCGCCGACTTATCCGTCTGTCGGTTCCACGTCCGCTCGGCAAGTGCCGCCAGGTTTTCCGTCACACCGCCGATCTCGCCGTCGTAGATATTCTCCCAGGCGCATAGTCCGCCACCCAGCACCTGATCTGTCGGAGCGACGCAGATGGGTTTTGCGTGCGCGGGTGACATGGAGTTCCAGTTTTTCCAGGTATAGATATTCCAATCCAAAATATCCTCGGGATACCAGCGTCCGTCGGGGAGAAAATCCTTTCCCGCAGGAATGGTATAGAGCGGCTCCCAGGAGCAGTTGACAATGCGGAAGCCCTCCGCAAGCAAATCCGGTGCAAGATGGTAATAGGATTCCCAGACGATAACGATACACTCGCGGGAAATGCGCTCCGCGCCCTCCCGTGGAAAGCCTTCCCAGACGATAGGGATTCTGCCGAGCTCCAGAACCCCGTCGATGGCACGGCGCATAAAGTCAGTATAGAGTCCCCGCACGTCACGTATGCCGTTTTTCTTCATATATGCACGGCAGACGGAACAATTCTCCCACTCCTCAATCTGTGCTTCATCGCCGCCGATGTGCAGATATCGGGAATCGGGGAACATGGTGATGACCTCTGCGCAGAGTGCCTTGAGATCGTCAATGACCCCGGGCTTTCCTGCACAGATGATATTGTATGTATACATCCCCCTTTCCGCAAGGCTCTGCGTATCCACGGGCGTATCTGCAAACCGCTCTGGATAGGTGGCAATCATGCGGGAGCAGTGTCCCGGCATCTCGATTTCTGGAATGATCTCAATGCTGCGGCTTCGGGCATATTCGACCAGCGTGTCGATTTCCTGCCGGGTATAGCAATGCTTTCCGGCTCCAGGAAGCTCCGGCAACACCTGACTTGGCAGCGTATAGGCATTGGTGTCCGCAAAGTGGATATGAAAGTAACGGATTTTAT
>JAZSJS010000126.1:0-8745 GCA_045534435.1 Eubacteriales bacterium | reverse complement strand
CAGGCCGGTCACGTCATCCACGATACCGATGGTGAAGTTGTTCTTGGGCTCCTCCGCCGCGAGGTTCTCGTAAACGGCGAAGATGGGGGAAGGAGGCGTATCCTTGGAGCCGGGACCGTAACGGCCGCCGGTGACGACCACGTCGCTCATGCCGGCGTTGGCCAGAGCGGTGACAACATCCTGATACAGGGGCTCGCCCAGGGAGCCGGGCTCCTTGGTGCGGTCGAGAACGGCGATCTTCTTCGCGGTCTCGGGGATGGCTTCGATGTGCTTGTCAGCCACGAGGGGACGGTAGAGGCGAACCTTGACAAGGCCGACCTTCTCGCCGAGGGCGGTCATGTAATCGATGACTTCCTCAGCCACGTCACAGATGGAGCCCATGGCGATGATGACGCGCTCGGCGTCGGGAGCGCCGTAGTAGTTGAACAGCTTGTAATCGGTGCCAAGCTTTGCGTTGACCTTGTCCATATACTCCTCAACGATTGCGGGGAACGCATCGTAGTAGGGGTTACAAGCTTCTCTGTGCTGGAAGAAGATGTCGCCGTTCTCAGCGGAGCCGCGAAGCACGGGGTGCTCGGGGTTGAGTGCGCGGGAGCGGAATGCTGCGATGGCATCCATGTCAACCATCTCTGCCAGATCCTTGTAATCCCAGGTCTCGATCTTCTGAACCTCGTGAGAGGTACGGAAGCCGTCGAAGAAGTTGAGCACGGGAACGCGGCCCTTGATGGTTGCGAGGTGTGCAACTGCACCGAGGTCCATGATCTCCTGCTGGTTGGATTCAGCGAGCATCGCGAAGCCGGTCTGACGGCAAGCGTAGACGTCGGAGTGATCGCCGAAGATGTTGAGTGCGTGAGAAGCCACGCAACGAGCAGACACGTGAATGACGCAAGGAAGAAGCTCACCTGCGATCTTGTACATATTCGGGATCATCAGAAGAAGACCCTGAGATGCGGTGTAGGTCGTGGTCAGAGCACCTGCTGCCAAAGAGCCGTGAACGGCACCTGCAGCACCGGCCTCGGACTGCATTTCCATCACCTTGACGGTGTCGCCGAGAATGTTTCTTGCGGGCTCACCGAAGATGTTCTTGTCGGTTGCAGACCAGGTGTCGGTCACCTCTGCCATGGGAGACGAGGGCGTGATGGGGTAGATGGCAGCGACCTCGGTGAACGCGTAGGACACGTGCGCCGCGGAAGTGTTACCATCCATGGAAATCTTTCTTCTTTCAATAGCCATGTTGAAATGAACCTCCTGAGTTTTTTCAGTATTTTTTTTACCACCCTATATCATAACATAAAAAAAGTAAAAAGTAAAGAGATTTTTGAAAAAATCGTCGCCGATTTCGAGTAAATTTGTTATAAATTTATCAAATTGCGGAAATTCGGACGGTTTTTGGAAGAAAAGCACCTGCTTTCGGCCGCTTCTTCACGTCTGCAGCTGACCGAAATCGGGGGTATAGGCGGCGGTTGCGGAGTCGCGCTCCTGAAAATAGCCGTCGAAGCCGAGCTGACGCGCGACGCTTGCGACCGATTCGTATTCAAAGGTCGTCACGTGGCGGCAGAGGGAGGGGTAGGTACGGTCGGCGAATTGCGGGGTGTATTGACTCATCAGCGACAGCAAAAACCGATCTGTCCCGAAGCGATCGGCGAGGGACTCGAGAAGCGCGATCGAGTCGGCACGGCAGCCGGGGAGCACCAGATGGCGCACGATCACACCGCGCGTGAGCATCCCGTCGGCATCAAGCTGTGGGGCTTTGGCCTGACGGAGCATCTCCGCGAGTGCGGCTTCGGCGACCGCGTAGTAATCCTTGGCGGCGGAATAGCGACGCGAGAGATCGGGGGAATGATATTTGACGTCGGGCAGCCAGACGTCGATCAGTCCCTCCAGCGCGCGCAGGGTGTCAACGCTCTCATAGCCGCCGCAGTTGTAGACCACGGGGATTCTGAGCTGCGGCTTGATCTTCTCAAGAACGGGGATCAGCTGCAGGGCATAGGGCGTGGGGGTGACGAGGTTGATGTTGTGCGCCCCCTGCTCCTGCAGAGAGAGCATGAGGTCGGCGAGCGCGTCGGCATCGAGCCTTTTTCCGCGTATCTCGCGGCTGATCTCGCGATTCTGGCAAAAGACGCAGCGCAGATTACAGCCCGAAAAAAAGACGGTTCCTGAGCCGCGTGTACCGCTGATCGGCGGCTCCTCCCATGGATGGAGAGCCGCTCTCGCAATCCAAAATTCCCACGGCGCACCGCAAAAGCCGAGCGCGTGCGAGCGGTCGATGTGACATTGTCGGGGACATTGGGCACAGTTGATTTCCACCGTCTTTTCCTCCCTTCATCGTTTTTGCTGCTTCTATTATACCGCACGAAGCGCAAAAAAGCAAGAGGATTATATTTCATTGTCAATTTCGTGAATGAAATGTAAAAATATATGAAAAAATTCCCTCTGCGCGCAAAAAATGTGATATAATATATTTGCAAATCAAATTCATTTCAAGGAGAGAACAAAAATGGAAAAGCTCAAAGAAATTCTCAACGGGTTGCTCGACGATGCTGCCAATCTCGGCAAGCGTCTGATCGTCGCGCTTTTGGTGTTCATCGTCGGAAGGCTCCTCATCAAATGGGTGATCAAGATTCTGACCAAGGGAAAGTTTGCGGAGAAGAACGACAAGACTGTTGTCACGGTTCTTTCGCATTTCATTTCCGTCGGACTTTATATCGTGCTTGTGATCACGATCGTGGGGATCCTCGGTGTGAACACTGCGTCGATCATCACGGTTCTGGCATCGGCGGGCGTTGCGATCGGTCTGGCACTTCAGGGCGCGCTCAGCAATATCGCGGGCGGCATCATGATCATGGTGCTCCGTCCCTTCCGTGTCGGTGATTTTGTGGAGATCGCGGGCAACTCGGGAACGGTTACGGATGTCGGTATCTTTTATACCGTGCTGACCACGGGGGACAACAAGGTGATCACTCTCCCCAACGGAAGCGTGATGGGAGACAACATCATCAACTATTCGACCAAGGATACCCGCCGTGTGGATATCGTTTTCAACGTTGCGTACGGCACCGATGTGGAAAAGGTCAAGAGCATTCTTCTGGATGAAGCGACGAAGCACGAGATGGTTCTGCAGGATCCTGCGCCCTTTGCTCGTTTGACCAACCATGCCGAGAGCTCGATCGATTTCACGCTGCGCGTGTGGACCGAAAACAAGAACTTCTGGCAGGTCAAGTTTGATCTTCTCGAAGCACTCAACAAGCGTTTTGCCGAGGAGGGCATTGAGATCCCCTTCAATCAGCTGGACGTACACGTGGTCAACGAGAAGTAATAAAACGCATCCATATCGTCAAAAAACCGATTTTTTCGTCCTTTCGGGGATGAAAAAATCGGTTTTGTTTTTTGATGCTGCTTGTCGGCTCAGCGGTGGATCCTGACCAGACGGTCGATGGCGGAGGCGAGTGAGGAGACGAGCACGTCAACGTCCTCGCGGGTGTTTTGCACGCCAAAGCTGATGCGGATCGAGCACTCGATCTGGGCGGGGGTGAGGCCAAAGGCGGTCAGTGCCGAGCTCAGATCCTTGGAATGCGAGGAGCAGGCAGAGCCGTTGGAAACGAAGATTCCGTCCGCGGAGAGCGCGTGAAGCATGGTTTCGCTGCGAATGTCGGGAAGGGTGAGATTGATGATATGCGGTGCGCAGGCGCCGGCCGGAAGATTGAGACGGACGGGGAGTGCGGAGAGGCGCTCGCGCGCGTAGTTACGCAAGGAGGTCATGTGCTCCACCGATGCGGCAAGCATCGCGAAGCCCTCCTGTGCCGCCGCGCCGAAGCCGACGATCCCAATGAGATTTTCGGTTCCCGAGCGGAAGCCGTTTTCCTGTCCGCCGCCCAACAAAAGCGGAATGAAGTCGCGTCGCTTCAGAGCCTCTGGTGAGACGTAGAGTGCGCCGACACCCTTCGGTCCGTTTATCTTGTGTGCGCTGACCGTCACCAGATCGGCCTTGAGCGCTGTGGGGGAGAGGCGGCATTTGAGATATGCCTGCACCGCGTCGGTGTGAGTGA
Organism: Eubacteriales bacterium; assembly: GCA_045534435.1. Classification (GTDB taxonomy): domain Bacteria; phylum Bacillota; class Clostridia; order Oscillospirales; family CAG-272; genus UMGS1865. The sequence continues at coordinate 4,699 of JAZSJS010000126.1, read as the reverse complement.
CCACGTCGGGGAGCTTTGCCTTTGCCATCGCAAAGGCACGGCCGACGTCGTATTGCGCGCCGGTCTCGTTATTGACGCTCATCAAAGAGATCAGAAAGGTACGCGGGGAGAGTGCGGCATCCAATGCGTCGAGATCAAGAACGCCTCCTCGCGTGGGAATGCGAACCACCTCAAAGCCGTCCCGTTCCAGGGCCCTCATGGCATTTTCCACGCCCGCGTGCTCGGAGTCGGTCGTGATGATCCGTCCGCCGCGGCGACGCGGCTTGGCATAAGCCGTGCCGAGAATGGCAAGGTTGTCGGACTCGCTTCCGCAGGAGGTGAAGAGGATCTGCCGCGTGTCCGAAAGGCTGCGCAGCCCGAGAGAGGCGGCGATCCGCTTTCTTGCCGTTTCCAGCAGGGTGTGTGCGGCCTGTCCCATTTTGTGCAGAGAGGAGGGGTTGCCGTAGCATTCCATCGCCTCGCACATCGCCGCTTTTGCGGCATCGGAGAGCGGCGTGGTCGCGCTGTTATCAAGATAAATCGTATTTGGCATTCTGATTAATTGGGGGACTGCTTCCATGCGAAGCAGCCCCTTCTCCTTTGCGTTTTGATCAACGGAATTCAAATGCGGCGATCATGGCGTCCACGTCGGACAGATGCGAGTCAAAATTCTCGGGCGTCGACGTGTAGGTCAGACTGTAGATCATGCTCTTATATGCGGCGATGACCTGCTTGTAGCGGTATTCGCGTCCGCCAACGGTGTAGCGGTAAACGTAGACGGTTGCCTGTCTGCCGCCAAGATCGACCTTTTCGGGCTCGGCGAGCAGCTCGTAGCCATCCTCGGCGGTCGTGCTTTTCATCATTTTCTCACAAAGCTCGAAATACTGCGCGACGCTGATGCTTTCGACCTCGGGCATATAGGGCACGACGCTGACCGAGGAGCGATCGCTCTCGAGATAGGCCGAGAAGATCTCCTCGTCGGGATTGACCGTCCAGGACGTGGGGACGTAGAAGCGATACGCCACGTCCTCGTTGGAGGCGAGCTTCATTCCGGCGGGGGCTTGTGCTGCCGCATCGATGCTCTTGGCATAGTCGTCGGGATAATAGGGATCGGCAAAGATGAAGTGATCGAGGATGGTCTCCACGTTGGAAAGCTGTGCCTGATACTGCCGATCCTCGGCGGTGAAGGAGAACAGATAGAACGCGTTGTTCCGTTCGACCACGATCTGCAAAAAGTGGAGTCCCTTGCCGTTTGCAGAGCCCTGCCAATGGTAACGCCACGCGTTGTGCTTGTTCAACAGGTCCTGTGATTTCGGCTCTGCCTCGGTGAAGCTGCTTCCCACCGAAAGCGCACGCAAGGAGGGGAGACAGTGGGTATTCCAGAACCAATCGATCCGACGCTCGCCGAGATTTTCGCCGCCTTCCGCCGCCAGGGCGGCCTGCATCTGTGCTTCCATTTCGGGTGTGATCGCGTGCTTTGTCATGCTGACGGTCGATTGCTCGCTCAGCGTGGCATAGCCGCCGGAAATGCCGTAAGAGGTATTCGCGGTCCACGAGGTCGGGATATATAAGCGGAAATCATCTCCTGCCGCCGTTGCGTTCTTCATCCCCTCGGGGACGTCCGCGCCTTGATCGGAGGCGCAGGCGGCAAAGCCGAGCAGAGTGGCAACGACGAGCAAAAGAGCCGCGCATTTGGTCATCAGTTTCATGGTTTTTGAGATCCTTTCCGATAGGGTAATGACCCTATTTTACCATATTCGTTTTTTAATATCATCAATTTTCTGTGAACTTCTCGGCGTCCTCAACAGCCTCCGGGGCAGATTCCTTCTGTGTGGAGGGCGTGGGGCGAGCGGGTGTCTCTTCGGCACGGCGGTGCTTGATGTGCTTGCGCTTTTTGAGACGGGCGAGAAGCAGATCGATCTCTTGGGTCAGCGCGTCCTTGCGCTCGTCCGAGCGCTCTGCGGACGTCAGCTCCTCAAAGAGCAGCGAAAGCTTCAGCTCTCCGTGAGAGATGATATTGGCGTCGGGAGAGACGTCCCATCGGTCGAGACGGTAACGGAAGAGACGCAGATTGTCGGGCACGACCAGCGTTTGCAGTGCTTCGCATCCCGAGAAGATTCCGTCTCCCATTGCGATGCGATGCGGCGGAAGCATGACCGTGCGAAGCGCGAGACAGTCGGCAAAGACGCGGCGCTCCATGCGGCGCAGACTCTGCGGCAGACTGATCTCACAAAGAGATTCACATTCCGAAAACGCGGCTTCCTCCACAAGCTCAAGCTGTTGAGAAAGGTGGACGGAGGCAAGCTTGAGGCAACCCGAGAAGGCGTGCTTGCCGATGCGGGAGACGCTGTTCGGCAGATCGATCTCGGCCAGAGAGAAGCAACAAAGAAAGCTCTCGTCCTCAATGGCTTCCGGATGGGCGTGTATGGTTGCGTGGGAGAGGTTGGAGCAGTAGGCGAACGCGCGCTTACCGATCTCGCGTACGCTTTCGGGGACCTCGATATCCTGCAGTGCCGCACAGCCGAGGAAAGCCGACGCGCCGATGCGCACCAGCTTGGAGGGAAGTGAGATCTGTCGGAGACTGCGGCAGGCGCAGAAGGAGTTGACACCGAGATAGGTCAGCGAATCGGGAAGCTCCAGCTCCTCCAGGGCTTCACAGCAGGCAAAGGTGTAGTCTCCGACGAAGCGGACCTCGGGAGGAATGTGAAAGGCGCGGAGCGCACGACATTCCGAGAAGGCGCCGCTGCCGAGATAGGTAACCTCTTCGGGCAGATGCAGTTCACGCAGGGAGGTACAGTGACCGAAGGCATATCTTCCCACGGTGCGCAGGCTTTCGGGAATGGCGAGCTCCTTGAGGGAGGCACAGTTGAAGAAGGCGCCGCGATGGATCGTTGTGAGCTTTTCGGGCAATGAGATCTCCTCCAGAGAGGAGCAATCGCAAAAGACATATGCACCGAGGGCGGAAATGTTGTTGGAAAGCACGGCGTGACGCAGCTCGGAGCAACCGCGAAAGGCGCCGTTTCCGAGCGAGATGACCGAGCGCGGAAGCATGACCGAAGCCAGCTCGGAGCAGCCTCGGAAGGCATCGTCACCGATGATGCGCAGTCCGGCGGGGAAGGAAACCGAGCGCAGATGCTCGCATCCGCGGAAGGCGTTGGGCTGAATGACCGACACCTTTTTCCCCAAAACCAGGCGGGTCAGTCTATGATTGTTGCGAAATGCCCCCTCGGAGATGGTGGTCACCGAGTCCGGAATCACGATTTCGTCTGCCTTTCCGTAATATCGGATGAATTCTCCGTTTCGGATCTCACTGTTGCGAAGCAGATCGACGTCGGCGCCGTCGCTTGCAATCGGGTTGTTTTTTTCGATCTCTTTTGTCATGCGGATTTCCTTTCTGCACTGTTTTTGCGATTTTCGCGGAGAAGGAGTCTGATGCAGATGCTCGAAGCAAGCATGGCGGGATGTTCGAGGAGCTGCATCAAACACCTGAGCCACCCCCTCAAAACGAGGGGGTGGCTTCCGGGCGATGGCTTTGAGAGCCGATCACGCCTCGGGGTTCTGAGTGTTGTCGCCCTGAGCCGCGGCCATCTTGCCGCCGACGATGCCGGCGAGCAACGCGCCAAGATCAATGCCGGTGGACTCCTTCATGCCCTCCATGATCTGGCTGGTGCTGCTCATGACGTCCTTGACGACCTTGGTGGAGTTACCGTCGCCGTACATCACGATCTTGTCGGTCTGTGCGAGAGGAAGCGCGGCGTTCTTGACGACCTCGGGAAGGGCGGTGAGGTACATTTCAAGCACGGATGCTTCTCCCATCTTCTTCTGTGCTTCGGCCTTCTTTTCGATCGCCTCAGCCTCGGCAAGACCCTTTGCACGGATACCTGCCGCCTCCTGCTCCATCATGTAGCGCAGAGCCTCTGCCTCTGCCTTCTTTGCCTCGGCTGCCTGCAGGGCACGGTATTTTTCGGCTTCGGCTTCCTTTTGCTGCTTGATCAGCTCTGCTTCTGCCTGCTTTTCCATCTGATATTTCAGCGCGTCTGCCTGCTTGCGGATCTCTGCGTCGAGCTGACGCTCCTTGAGGGCGATCTCCTTTTCTGCAAGCTCTGCTTCCTTTTCCTTGCGGGCGATATCCGCGTTGGAGCGCGTGATTTCGATGGTCTTACGCTGATTTTCCTGTTGGATCGAGTAGGCTGCGTCTGCCTCTGCACGCTTGGTTTCGGAGCGGACCTTCATGTCTGCCTGCTGAACGGCAAGCTCGGCATCCTGCTCCGCGATCTTCTTTTCGGCCTCCACGCGAACGGCGTTTGCCTCCTGTTGCGCGTTTGCGGTTGCGATCGAAATGTCTCTTTGTGCGTTCGCCTTTGCGATCTGTGCGTTCTTGCGGATCTGCTCGACGTTGTCAATACCCATGTTTTCAATGGTACCGGCACCATCCTTGAAATTCTGGATGCTGAAGTTAACCAGATCAATCCCCAGCTTTTCCATATCGGGCACGACGTTTTCGGTGATCTTTTTGGCGACCCCCTGACGATCCTGAACCATATCCTTCAGCCCTACGGAACCAACGATTTCGCGCATATTCCCCTCCAGAACCTGGGTAACCAGCGAAATCAGTTCACTGCGGCTCATTCCCAATAACGCCTCGGCGGCACGGTTGAGCAGCTCCGGATTGGAAGATACCTTGATGTTGGCCACACCATCCACAGTCACGTTGATAAAC
>JAZSJS010000074.1:0-25933 GCA_045534435.1 Eubacteriales bacterium | reverse complement strand
ACTGCCCCATCGGCAAGGCTTCCTTTGGCACTGAGAAGCTCAAGGAGAACTTCGACGTTCTTCTCGGCGCGATCATCAAGGCAAAGCCGGCTGCTGCAAAGGGTCAGTATATCAAGAGCTGCGTCGTGGCTTCCACGATGGGCCCCGGTATCAAGATCAACCAGGCAAAGATTGGCTAATCAAACCTTTGAGGGGATCTCAATCGAGATCCCCTCGGTTTTTTGGAGATTGCGAATTTTTGTGAAAAAACACTTGCATTTCGGCATAAAATATGATATACTATCGGTGTTGCGAGAGCATCGCGACGCAAGAAAATGCACCATTAGCTCAGATGGATAGAGCACAAGCCTCCGACGCTTGGTGTCGACGGTTCGAGTCCGCCATGGTGTGCCAAAAAATCCCGCACGAATGTGCGGGATTTTTGTTATATAAGAGACTCACCGACGGGGGAGGCTACTATAAGGCAATGTCTTTTGGATTCGAATAAAAAATGAATTACCAAGCGTATTTGATCATGTAATACCAGAAAAACTTTCCCGTGATTTTGTTGTAGTCATCCATACCCAAAACCTTGGTGTGCTCACCGATTTTCTCAAGAATCAATTTTGCGGCAGGAGATTTCCAGCCTTTTCTGGTGGAACAAAAAACAAAGGGCTCGCCGTCAACAACGCATTGAAGCCAAAGCTGACCGCTTCCGATACCAAATTCCGCTTGCTGAAAAGAGGAGAAGGGGATTTCTTTGTGGAAGACACCAAGCTTATCATTGGTGCAATCCAGGCAGTTGTCCTTGATCTCTGCGATATATCCGGTGAAGCCGCGGGCCTTCGGCAAAATGTTGCCGCTCTCTCCCAGGACCATGTCAAAAGCCTTGTTGGGGTCTACGTTGTTTTCTTCGCAATATTTTTTTACAGTCATCATACAGTGATTCTCCTTCTTGTTCGATGGAATGGGGAAGTGATTACTCTATTATATCATGGCTTTGCAAAAATGTCAAGATTGGATTTCCGCCCGGCACCGGGATTTTTGCCTGATTTTTGCTTGTAGGGACGGAATGGCGAATGCGAGGATAGCTCCACAACGCTTCGCTCGGCACAAGGATATTCGCCTGCGGCGAAGATTCGCACGCTCTACGCCGGACAAGCGAGCTTGTCAATCTCCGAGCGGCGAATGCGAACCCTAGTAAAATATAATGCTTTTCGACCATCGGGAGAAAAGCTACATCAGCACTTCTTCACTATTCACTATTACTTATTACTTGCCAAAAAACGACAAGCGATTTTAGTGAAAAGTGAAGAGTGAAGAGTGAAAAAGTAAAAACGCCAACCTTCTGTCGAAGGTTGTCGTTTTTTGTGTGTTCTGACCTTAATAGATGCCGCCTAAATTATTCATCGGCATAATAAGTGTTATCGTAAACGTCTATTCCAAAAAGATATATTCCATATCCCTTTTTATAAACTACACCTTCATCTTCGTCCGGCATTTCCGTGTTATAAATATATATTTCATATATTGGTATAATTGGTTTTAAGTATGTAGTTCCACCATCCTTTAATTTAAGAGGAATTGGAACTAAGCAAAGCAAAACGACTATCAATATGCAAATGATTATAATGGTTTTTGCCTTTTTCATTATCACACCGCCTTTCGGGATTATTTGTTACCTTGATTTGCTTTTGTTGTGTTGAGGGAAGAAATCAACATTCTGCGAATTTGTCCGCATTGATTTTGCAGAGTCTTATAAACATTTTCGGGAATATAACCCGTTTCAAAAAGTAATTCCATCCAATATTCAGTTTCGTAGCACTCCTTTTGTGCAATCTCCAATTTTGATATAAAATCCTTTGTTCCTTGCGCATATTGTGCCTCGTGAATATTTGCACCGATAGATGTTCCTGAACGCAAGAGCTGATTTGTTAAAACCGACTCTTTCATATTTGTCTTTATATCACGGCAAAGAAAAACGATCTGCTTTGCAAATTCTTTGGATTTATCTCTCAAAATACTTTCTGCCATTATCATCACCTCAAAAATATTATAGCATAAAAGTTGTAAGTTGTAAAGAGATTTAGTGATCGGCTTCGCGAGCGCGCGGCGTGATATTTTTGCTTTGCAAAAGTTATATTGCTCCACTTCGTTCCGCAGTGATATTATATTCGCCTCCAAAACTCGCGAAGCGAATATCACTCGGCGTAAGCCGAATATCACTGCGAAGCAATAGAACTCGCCGCAGGCGAATATAACAGAAAAAAGCACATCTGTTTACAGATGTGCTTTTTTCTGTGTTACGCGACCGAAATAGATGACAATGTTTTATATAATAGTGGTATTTGTAGCCATATCGCCAAGAGATTTGTTTGATGCCAAAAGCATAATAAATTCAACCGGATAAATAAAGAAAAACAAATTACGAATGATCAATTTTTGATTTGACGGAAGATCATTTGTTTCAATATCAATAACTCGAAGCTTAAAAATACGTTTCGCTATACTTTGCCCTTTGAAAATAACGTCTCTAAAAACAAAGATTGCAGGAAATGATAAAACAAAAAACACAAAAAGAAGCAAACCGATTGCGTTTATACCTTGGATTTCAACAACTTTTCTAAAGATTAAAGCATACAAAAGAGCAGGAATACCTGAAATATTCCAGTCAATAATCCACGCTAGTATTCTTTTTAACTTCATAATAATTGCCCTCCCCGACAAATTTATAATGTATTAGCGTTAATTTTCCTTTATAGTACGGTTTTAAATTTGGCATTTTCGTTCTCCTTTCGGGTGGTAAACACCATTATACCGAAGGAAAGCGGAAATGCAAGAAAAGTTTTTGAAAATTATTTGTTGAGATTATTATAACATAAAGATTGCAAGTTGTAAAGAGTTTAGTGATATGCTGACTTTGTCAGCGTGATATTTTTGCTTCGCAAAAGTGATATTGTTCGCTCCGCTCACAGTGATATTATATTCGCCTTTGAACACTTAACGCGCGAAGCGCATACCACGTCCGAAGGACATATCACGCACTTGTGCATAGAACTCGCCGTAGGCGAATATAACTGAAAAAAGCACATCTGTAAACAGATGTGCTTTTTTCTGTGTTTGGCGACCGAAATAGATGACATCAATTCTTATATTCAAAAATGTCTGTATGATAAGCAACAACAATCTCGCCCTTGTCCTTTTTTGTTACGACAATTAAAGTATCTCCACGATGTGTTGTGTGGTAAATTCCCCGATCTTGCATACGAAGTCTTTCATTCCAACGGTAAAGCTCTTTGGGAATGCGCCAGCTTTTTCCGCTTTCAAAACGAACAATATAGTTGTTGATCTGCTCGGTACGTCGGTGACGGATAGATCCGCCGGTCTCTGCCTTATAGTGTTCTTCGGAGGTGCTGTGTACGATCTCTGTCGTTATAATATAATCATTGATCGTGACATTTTTAATTTGATTTTTCAGCCGAAAATGATTAAATATAGCGGAGCATATTATAAAAACGATCAAAGCAAGTAAAAACCAAAGAATAAAGATCGGATATATAAATTCTATTGCAACCAAAAGAACGGCAATTATAATAGCGGGAATCGTGAATCGTTTATAAGATCTTTCTGATTCCTTGGGTGGATTTTTGATTGCGTCAACAATATCTTTTTCTATTTCAACATTTGTCACAATTTGTTTTTTTGCCATATTGTCCCCACCTTTCATTATCATTTTCGTGCTCCTTTCGGGTGGTAAACACCATTATGCCGAAAAGGGAGAGGAATGCAAGAAAAGTTTTTGAAAATTATTTGTTGAGGTTATTATAACACATTTTTCAAGAAATGTAAAGTATCTTTTGTAGAGACAGGCGTCCTCGACTGTCCGTGATAGATAGGCACTAGGGTACTCGCCTGTGGCGAGGATTCTTCGCCGAGCCGCTGGTGAGCAAGCTCACCGTTCTCCGAGCGGCGAATGCGAACCTAATTCCGCTGCGGCTTTGCCTTGGCACTAGGATATTCGCGCGTTGCGCGAAGATACCCACCGCTTGCCGCTTACGAGCGAGCTCGACGCGCTCTGCGCGGGGGTATGCGAACCTAATCCCGTAACGCAAGCGTTACGGGGCTCGATTCGACGCGATAGCGTCGCAGCCAAAAAGAAACACCACCCAACAGGGTGGTGTTTCTTTTTGTATAAAGACTACGAAAAAGATATTTTTTGAGATTTGCCACTAGGATTCGAACCCAAGGAAAATAATGTACCTGGTAACCTTTTTAGAGACTTGCTTATATAATTTTTTTTAATTCATTGAGCGTAAGCGTATCTGTTTCTAAAGTCGCCTTATATCTGTTTGCAATATACAAATCAAAAATTTGGTTTTCAATGGTTTCGTATTCTTTTTTCATTTTTACCTCAATAGGTGTATCCGATGAAAAGACCAAAAGACCATGATTAATGTTAAACTCCACCACATGCTTATATAAATATCCTAGCCGTTCTCTATCACTTTTCAAATGTTTCCATTTAGTAGGTTTAGGAGATTTTTTCTTACTAAGCTCTTGCAAAGGAAAGTCAAAAGATACGGTAGTTTTACCAGATAAAACAGTCACTTTTTTACCTCTTATCCTTTTTTCAAGAAAAGCAGCAAGACGGTTAGCTATTTTTGCAATAATTTTTTGAACAGAAGATAAAAATATCTTTTTCCATTTTGTTCGCCATAATTTACGAATGATAAAATAAAGCACCACTCCATCGGCAACAAAGGCGGTAAATAAGGCAGAGCGAGCCGAATTTGCATCAAAATCAGCCATTACCAAATAGAATCCAAGAACAAGCAAGGTAGCCATCAATACTACCGCCAAGAATTCATAACGGTATTTTTGAAAAGTTCTCATTTTTGCTCTCCCATCAATAAAGGAATTACCTGAACATTTCTTCCTGCACGCTGTAACGCTGAAAGAATTTCTGCGGTTTTGTCGTCAACAAACGGAGTTATCCAATAAATATCCGTTCCTCGAGACAGTTGCGGTGCATGATTTTGTAATATTCTCTCCATAGAGTAATCTCGTCTTGCATACGGAGAAATTTCTGCAAATCGCGCCAGAACAAGTTTTGTGTGAAGTTCGCTATTTCCGCACGGAATATGTATATATCGAGATGTTCCTGTCGCACAGTTAGCACAAAAGCCCACGCCTCCCCCATTATTTACTCCCAACGCAAATAGATAACAAGCATATCTCAAACCAATCTCGACCTGATCGATGTTATCTATCTCGACTTCTGGATAAGCGGTCAGGTCAAGAAATATCATCGAGTCGTAATTTCTTGAACTATCATACTCATTGCACATCAAACGGCGTACTCCTCCCGAAAAAGCACGGACAGATGCCTTATAATTAATTGAACGCATCGAGTCCCCGGGACGATAAGCTCTAAGTCCCGAGAAAAAGAACGGGTCTTCAATATATTTTCTGTCCGCAATAGCCTCGCCTGCGCGGAAAATATCGGGGGAAAAGTTTACGTCGGCATCATATTGGTTTGGATAAGCGTAAAAATCTATCGAAGAATCATACGTATATTCAAATGCCCGATATTTTGTATGCGCCGTGAATAATTTATAATGATCACGGCGATCAGCGTTTACGATGTGAGTTTTTGTGACGGTTGAAAACGGCGGCACGTTAAAAATACTTGTAAGCTTTGTGTATTCATTGCATTTCACACCGTCCACGGTAAGTCCCGAGGGCATAAAAAACTCCATATTTAATGCAAAAAGAGGAAACCACGTGGGATTGCTCACAGTCTCTACAAGTTCAAGTGTCTCACCTACAAAAATTCCGTCGGTGGAAAACGAGCGAGAATAATTTATCTTTTCAACAGTCCATAATTTTAACTTCCTATATAGAGATATTGTGAGTATTAATACAACAATAACAAGCAAGACAATCCAAAACCAAACCGACAGTATCATGTTGGTGGCAACGTCTGCTATTTTATAGATAATATCAGCCATAGGTATCACCTATGAGAAAAATCAATTTGCTCGCTCGGAACGGTTACAGAATCAAGAATGGAATTAATTAATGAGACGCCAAGATCACCGCGATGATAAAAATTATTTTGGAATACTATGCGGTGTGCAAGCACGGGAACTGCGGCACGCTTGATATCATCGGGGAGAACGTAATCCCTTCCCGAAATTGCCGCATAGCCCTGCGCCACCCTAACAAGAGCAATCATAGCACGCGGGCTCGCTCCTAAAACAACCTCTTTGGCTTTTCTTGTATTCTCACATATATCGGCAGCGTATCCCAAAAGGTCTTCGTGCACGTAAACCCGTGTAAGTTCTTCTCTTGCCGCACGAATACTTTCAACGCTCACGACGGTTTCGTTTGCATCATCGTTGCTTTTTTGAAGCTTTTTTGAAAGTATCTCCACACTTTCCGTATGCGTTGGATAACCCATAGATGTTTTTACCAAAAATCTATCAAGCTGTGCCTCGGGCAAGTCAAAAGTTCCCTTTGTTTCAACCGGGTTTTGTGTTGCAATCACCATAAAAGGTTCTTCCAACTTATAGGTTGTACCCTCAATCGTCACTTGATGTTCTTCCATACATTCAAGTAAGCCCGACTGTGTTTTTGGCATAGCACGGTTAATTTCGTCAACAAGCAAAATATTGGTAAAGACAGGCCCTTTGATAAAACGAAATTCTTGTTGCTTCATATCAAAGAAGTTTACACCTATCAAATCCGACGGAAGCATATCGGGCACACACTGTACACGCTTAAAATCAAGAGAAAGTGATTTGGCAAAAGCCTTTGCAAGAACCGTTTTACCTGTTCCGGGCACATCGTCAATAAGCATATGCCCGCCACACAACAGTGAAATTACAGCAAGCTCAGCTACATGATTTTTGCCTACAATTTCCTGATTGATTTTATCGGTTATAACTGCGCTGATTTCCTTTATGCTTTTATTACTCATCGTGTTCCTCCCAATGTTGATTTTCAAGTTCATTATAGCATATTTCCGCCCGAAAATCAACAGCAAATCGGGAATTTGAGGGGAGGAATTGAGGTTGGGCGTCCAAATCACGCCGAAGGCGTGTATATCATCAAGGCGGAAGCCTTGTATATCATCAACACAAAGTGTTGTATATCATCAAGCCGCAGATAGATGCACGCTAAAGCGTGATGAGATACAGCCCCAAAGGGGCTGATGATATGCACCACGCTTCGCGCGGCGATGATATACCAAGCCTGCGGATTGGATAAAAAAATTCGACAAGTCGAAACTTGTCGAATTTTTTGTATAAAGGCTACGAAAAAGATATTTTTGGTGGGTTGCCACTAGGATTTGAACTCAAACGGAGGATATTTACAGTCTAAGCATACGATACCATTTAATGTTGTATTTCAACGCCCAATCCCTCGAAATACGATATAACTTCGGGAACATAATCCAAATGGAACAAGTTTTTGTTTCTGTCGTTTTTGAACACAAGATAGGGCAACCGTACCCTACCGCCGGCCCTCCATTCTGCTTTTTTGAGGTCGCTCAATAAAACTATTTTTTCTCGTTTTTTGAAAAAAGGATACTCGATAATTCTAATCGTTTCATTCGTTATTTCGATATATGAATGATTCATATTGTAGCCAAGAGCTGAAAGTATAACCGTAAAAACTGAAATAGAGAAAACAATAATAAGCGCAGGAAAAATGCTTTGAAGATCAATTGAGATTACAATTCCAACCATAAAAAAGAGAGCGGCAAGACACGCAAAGAATGAAATAAGAAATATTGTTATCCATTTTGGCGTTTTACCACGAGGGGTTCTGCCGTACATATTGAATTTCATATCCTCACCGCCTTTCTAGGATTAGTATAGCATAAAATCGTAGAGATTTCAAGACCGTCGTGCCAAATCACGCCAAAGGCGTGTATATCATCAATTCCGTAGGAATTGCATATCATCAATGCGGAGCATTGTATATCATCAAGCCGCAGGTAGATGCACGCTGGCGCGTGATGAGATACAGCCCCGTAGGGGCTGATGATATCCACGACTGCGTCGCGATGATATGCCAAGCCTGCGGCTTGGATAAAAAATTCGACAAGTCGAAACTTGTCGAATTTTTTGGCTGGGGCACTAGGATTCGAACCTAGGTAATGACGGAGTCAGAGTCCGTTGCCTTACCGCTTGGCGATGCCCCATTCGCAACGCATTACATTATAACAGATTCGGAGAGGTTTGTCAATAGTTTTTTGAAAATTTTTTCATTTTTTCTTGGGGAAAAGTGTGTGCCGCCCCCCGAGATTGGGAGCCGGCACGTTTATGGCGCGAGTGTTCATAACAGACTTTGCCATCGGGCTCTGAATAAAGAAAATCGGCAGTGCCGCCCCCCGAGATTGGGAGCCGGCACTGCCGGCAGATCAGAACGCCCAATTGCCGTTTTCAAAAATCGGAACACGCTTGCCGTCGCGGGTGATGGCGGTGATGGCAAGGTCGGGGGTGCCGATCATGAAGTCGACGTGGATCATCGAATCGTTGATGCCCTTGTCGTAGCACTCCTGCGTCGTGTACTGATCGTAATTCTTGAGCACGTTGGTAAAGCCGTGTCCGAGCGCCAAGTGACAGGTGGCGTTTTCGTCGAACAGGGTATTATAAAACAGGATGCCCGAGTTGCAGATGGGGCTGTCGTAGGGAACGAGTGCGACCTCGCCCAGATATGCCGCGCCCTCATCCATCGAGATCATTTCTTTCAGCAGCTCCTCATTCTTGTCGGCGTGAACCTCGACCGCCTTTCCGTTCTCAAAGCGTACCGAAAAGTTTTCGATCAGCTCGCCGCGGTAGGAGAGCGGCTTGGAGGAATAAACGATTCCGTCGGCAACACCCTTCATCGGGGAGATGAAGACCTCCTCGGAGGGGATGTTGGGATTGTAGACGATGCCGCTGCCCTGTGCCGCCTCGGCACCGCCCATGAAAAGGGCATCCTCGATCATGCCAACGCGGAAGTCTGTGCCGTTGGAGGCGCGGAATTCGAGCGCTTCGATGCCGAGACCGTTGAGATATTCACAGCGTGCGGCGAGATCTGCGTTGTGTGCCTCCCATGCCGCAACGGGATCGTCGTTCACGCGTGCGGTATAGAGGATCGCCTCCCAGAGCTTTTCAATGGCACGGGAGCGGGTCTCGTTCGGGAACACCTTCTTTGCCCATGCCGCGCCGGGAACGGCGGCGATGCACCACTGATATTTGTTTTCCATCGCCTCGCGGTAGGGCTTGATGATCTGATAGCGTGCCTGAGATGCCTTGGAGATTTTTGCCTGATTGACACCCTTGAGTCCGTCGGGATCCTCGGATTCGAGATAGATGCGGACGGGAAGCGTTTCGGAATGATGCTTGAGCTTGGCAACCTCCCAATCCTCCATCTTGGAGAGGGTGGTCAGCGAGCATTTCTTTTGATTGAGCTTGGTCAGGGGCTGGTAGCTCCACTCGACCCAGACCTTGCGCGCGCCGCAGGCATAGCATTCCTCGGCGACCATTTTGACGAATTCGGGCTGATCGAGCGCGGCCTGGATCACCACGTCCTGTCCCTTTTGCACGTTGCCGCCCATTGCGGCGATCAGACGAGCGTATTTTCTTAAAACCGTTTTTTTCATGTGTATTCCTTTCCGTTCAGAATCCCGTCACGCAGGCGGTAGCCCTTTCCGTACACGTTTACGATGAGCGGTCGCGGATCGATCCGCTTGGCGAGGAGATTGATCTTTCGAATTTGGATGGCGAGATTGTCTGCCGATTGCGTTCCCTCGGGATAGCAAAGACGCAGCAGATCTCTCGTCGAGGTCAGTGCGGGTGCGCGGTAAAAGATACAGCGCAGAATGGTGTGGGCGCGGGGCGGCAGCGGGAAGGGCTCTCCCATATAGAGATTTTCCTCCGGACAGCCTCCGACACGCAGACGAAAGGTGGAGAGTGGCTCGGTGCTCCAGCCGCAATTGGTGACGCAGAAATCGAGCAGGTCGTCGAAGAGATCGTCACCGCGGTCGCGGATCAGACGGTCGACCGGGAGACAGGGGATGCTTTTTGGTGTGACGATCGCGGCGATCGGCATCTCATCGGGTTGATCGCGCCGAAGCCATTCGCAGAGCTGCTCGGACTTTTGCATCGTGCCGATGCAATCGATGACGACACCTCCGATATCCTTCTTCCGACAGAGCGCGGGGGCGGTGCGGAAGCGGCAAGGGTAGAGAAAGATACCCTTGCCGATCAGCCGTCGGAGGCTTTCGAGATGACACTCACGTCGCTCGGTGACGAAGAGGATCATGGGATCAGCTGTTGGGGGTAACGAAAAGCATTTTTTGGATCGTTACGGGATGCACGGGCAGTGTGGGAACGCTATCGATCGATCCGGGGGCGCGCTGGGTTTTGATTGCCGCGATGCCGTCGACGGTATCCATGCCGAAGACGACCTGACCGAAGGCTGCATAGCTGCCGTCCAGCTCGGTATTGTCGGCGTGCATGATGAAGAATTGCGAGGATGCCGAGTTGGGAGATTGGCTGCGCGCCATCGAGATGACGCCGCGCTTGTGCGAGAGGTCGTTCGCAACACCGTTGCTCGAAAATTCGCCCTTGATCTTGTTCGGAGAGCCTCCCGAGCCGTTGCCGTCGGGATCGCCTCCCTGGATCATAAAGCCAGAATAGACGCGGTGGAAGGTCAAGCCGTCATAGAAGCCCTCCGACACAAGCTTTTGGAAATTTTCGACGGTGAGGGGGGCTTTGTCGGGGCGAAGCTGAACGACGATGTCACCCGATCGCAGCGCACCGCTTTGATCGGTATACGTGACGAACATACGGACGTAATTGGTGGCGGTCTCCGAGGTGGTGTAGCCTGCAAGCTCCGGGATTTCGAGGTCGTTTGCCTTGTCTTGGTTGATCTTGGAGACGATGAGAGAAACGGCGGTGATCAGAAGAGCGACACCAAGGATCGCCGCCACGATGATCCACATCAGACGGTTTTCGCGCTTTCTTTTCTCTTCCTCACGGCGCAGCTTTTCCTCGCGGTATTGACGGCGTTGCTCTGCCTCATATGCTTTTGAAGTCTTTCCCATTTGTGTAATTCCTTTCTTCCAAGCTTTTTGGGATTCTTTTTCTATAAAATTGTATCAAAAAATCGACCGCTTGTCAAGATTTTCCGCCGATTTGAGAAATAATTTACAATCGCGGCGGATACAATATAACAAAGATGATCGAAAGGAGGCGGGAAGGGATGGAGAGGTCCGGTTGGGAGCGGCGCGCGGCAATTCTGGTGACGGTTTGTCTGGGTGCTGCGTTGCTTTATCTTGCTGTGCGTTATCTGCTTCCGCTCTGCCTTCCTTTTTTGCTTGCGTGGCTGATCTCTCTTGTTGTGCGTCCGTTGTCCGAGCGTCTTTCGCGGCGCGTGGGCGGATCTCCCGGGCTTTGGGTGGGGATTCTGTTGCCCCTGTTGATCGGGGGCGTGATGCTTGCCATCGGCGTTTCGGTGCGCCGGTTGATCCTGGAGCTGCAAAATCTTTTGGAGCGCCTTCTCTCGCAGGAGGGCGGGATATCCGCGCTTGTCGGCTCGGAGATCGACTATTTTGATCTGCTGCGCGAACGGCTCGGGTTTTTGCGCCGCTTGGAGAACGGTGCGGGAGGTGAGCGCCTGCGGGAGGGCTTTAACCGCATGGCGGAGAATGCACTCAACGGACTTCTGACCTCCCTCACCGCCGGGATCCCACGCTTTGTGTCGGCGGTGATCTCGGCATTTCCGAGCGTTCTGTTCGTGACGGTGATCACCGTGATCGCCGGCTTCTATTTTTGCGTGGACGGTGCGCGGATCGGCAACGGATTGGCTTCGCTTCTTCCTCCCACACTCCGTTCCCGATTGCCGCAGTGGAGGGCGCGGGCACAAAAAATATCGTGGAGGTATCTCAGGGCGTATCTGCTTTTGCTGCTCCTGACCTTCCTGGAGCTTTTTCTCGGACTGTCTGTTCTCGGTGTCGATTATGCGTTTTTGCTGGCGGCGTTGATCGCGTTGGTCGATCTGCTCCCGATCCTCGGGGTGGGAACGGTTCTGATCCCATGGTCTGTCGTGATGCTGTTGCGTCACCGATTTTTCCTTGGGTTCGGACTGCTGGTGCTGTATCTGATCGTGACGGTGGTGCGTCAGGTCGTGGAGCCGCGTCTGGTGGGGAAGAGCCTTGGACTGCATCCGCTGCTGACCGTGTTTTCCACCTACGTCGGATGGGAGCTGTTCGGATTTTTCGGGATGCTGCTCGGCCCGTTTTTTGCGTTGCTGGGCAAGGCGATCCTTGAGCAATCCAAAAGCAATGCCTCCTTATAATGTTTTTCGAAAAATGATAATTATGTATCTTTTTTGATAAAAAAGAGAAAAAAGATTGCAAAGCAGAGAGATTTATGGTATAATAACAAAGTATATATGAAGCCAAAATGCCGATTGCTGTGCGCAAGCCCGTTTTTTGAGCGTTGGTATTGGCGATCGATTTGCTGATGAAGGAAGTTTTTGATTTATGAATTTGAAAGAGGTATTTCACTATTACCGCGATCTGCGCCCTTCAAACATCAAAACGACCAAATATAAGCATCTGTTGCTATTGTTGTTTTGGCCCGTGTTCGGCGTGGTTTTTTTCAGCCTGGAACGGCTGTGGCCGATCGTTTGGAAGGCAGTTACGGGAAAGGCTTTGATCTATCAGGAGGTCGTCTGCGACCTGGACGCCTACATCCCCTTCTGCGAGCTCTTTGTGATCCCGTATTATTTTTGGTTCGCGTTTCTTGTGCTGATGATCGGTTATTCGATGCTTTTTGATTTTCGCGCCATGCATCACTGCATGTGGTTCATCATTCTTTCGTATTCGGTGACCGCGGTGATCTATCTGATCTGGCCGAATATGCAGGCGTTGCGTCCGGTCGACATTCCGAGGGACAACTGGATGATCGACATCGTTCGGGGTCTCTATGATTTTGATACCAACACCAACGTCTGTCCGTCGATTCACGTGCTCGGCTCTCTGGCGGTTTGCTTCTCGGGACTACATAGCCGTACGCTTCGGGGCTGGGGTTGGAAGCTTTTTTTCGTGATCGCCACGGTTCTGATCTCGCTTTCCACCGTTTTTCTCAAGCAACACTCGATCCTCGACGTCTTTGCGGCGCTCGCCCTGGGTGCGGTTTGCTACGTGCTGGTGTTCTGCGTGATCTGCACCGAAAAAAGGTTGAGCGCGCTTCCGCAGGGGCCGTGTGACAGCCTTGAGGGATGAGGGAAAAGATGGCTTTTCTTTACAGTGTTCTCTACGTCATCGCGATCGGGATCGCCTCGCATTTTATCGGCGAAGCCATTCCGCGCCGATGGTTTCACTACGATCGCTTTCCTTACCGCGCCTGGCGCTGGGAGCGGGACGGAAAAATTTATGACGCATTACACATTCGGAAATGGAAGGATCACGTTCCGGATATGAGTCGGATCATGAAGGATATGGTGCCGAAGCGTGTCGGAAAGACTCCGAAATCGACGGACGTGTGGAGGCTGGTGCAGGAGACCTGTGTGGCGGAGATCGTGCACATCGGACTTTGTCTGTGCGCCCCCGTGATCTGGCTTTTTTGGCGCAATTGGATCGGCGTGATGCTTTGTGCGATCTTTGTGATCTGCAATATTCCGTTTATGATCATCCAGCGCTACAACCGCGTCCCCCTGGCCTCCTTGGCAAAACGGCTGGAGAGAAGAGAGGAGCGGCGCAGACAGGCGGCGGAGCAACAGACTTCCGCCGAATGAAGGAAGGAAGGGAGGTACAACGCTTCCAATGAAAATGTTGATTCTATCGGCAAATACCGGCAACGGACACAATTCCACCGCACGCGCAATTGCCGAGCAATTGACAAGCATGAACATTGAATATGAAATCGCGGATACGCTGACCTTCATTTCGGAAAGGGTGTCGGATTTTATCAGCTGGGGGCATTCTTACGTTTACCGTAAGCTGCCGAAGCTCTTTGGAGTCGGCTATCGCTTTGAGGAGAAGCACCCTCCGCGTTTCTTGTATGAACAGTGCGCGCGCGGTGCAGAGGGGCTGCAAGCCAAGCTGGAGGAGCAACAGTTTGATGCCGTGATCTGCGTGCACGTTTTTTCGGGAATGATGATGGCGGAGGTGCGCAAGAAATATCAGAATCGGATCCCCTTGTACTTCATTGCCACCGACTACACCTGCAGTCCCGGTGTTTCGGAGATTCATGCGGATGGATATTTTGTTCCGCATCGGATGCTGCTCGGAGAGTTTTTGCGCAACGGAGATATTCCCGCTGACAGGATGTTTGCGACGGGAATTCCCGTGGGAAGCGCGTTTTGCGAGCATGAGGACAAGGTCGAGGCACGCCGTGCGCTCGGACTTCCCGAGGAAGGCAGGATCATTTTGTTGTCTTGCGGCAGTATGGGAGCGGGAAAGCTGGAAAAATCCTCCATGATGCTGCCGAAGTATCTCCCCGAGGATGCGACCCTGGTGGTGCTTTGCGGTCAGAACGAGAAGGTGTATGAGCAGCTCTTGCCGTATGAGAATGAGCGCCTGCGGTGCGTGGGTTTTACGGAGCACATCGCGACCTATATGTCCGCGGCGGATCTGTATATCACAAAGCCGGGCGGATTGACCACGAGCGAGGCAATCGCGAAGCGGCTGCCCATGATCTTCATCAATGCGGTTCCCGGTTGTGAATTGAGAAATTTTGAGTTTCTCATCGCTTGCGGAATTGCGACCGGGGCGAAAAAGTGGAAGCAGGTTGCGCTTCTGGTGCAAAAGGCATTCCGGGATTCTGCACAGCTTGAGCAGCAGGTGGAGGCGATGAAAGCCTTTGCTACGCACAATGCGGCGGAGCAGATCTGTCGGCATATTTTGAGCGATCTGCGCAAGCAATAAAAAAGGAATGAATCAAAAATGAAGGCTGTCGGTCAAATGACCGACAGCCTTCGGCTTTTTTGTTTATTTTCTGCGCAGCCAAGCCGCGGTGCGGGATTCCTCCGTCCAGGTCTTTCCGGCGGAGGCGTAATCGATCAGACGGACAGTGCTGCCGTCGGTCAAAGCCACCTCGCGGCAGATCTTGTGCTCGGGGATCTCGTCGCAATAGGCGAAGGTCTCGGCGACGGTGCCGTTTTCGTCACAGGCAATATCAAGCACGGCGTCGGGATCGGTGATTCTCTTGTCGGCGGCGAGCACGATCGGACCGCGGCGGTATGCCGCGAAGAGATCTTGGTTAACGGCTCCCTCGGGCGGAAGCACGCGTGTGATCGGCATGGGAAGCTCGAGCTCTACCGTGTCACCGTCCTGCCACTCGCGCGACAGAGCTACATAGCCGCAATCTGCCTTCTCGGAGACACCGTTGACCGCGATGCTTGCGTTTTTGCACCATGCGGGGATACGGAAGGAAAGAGCAAAGCTTTCGGGTGCGGAGAGCGCGATCGAGACGCGGACGTTGCCGTCGTAAGGATAGCGGGTATCAAGGGTCAGCTTGAGTTCGTTTCCTGCGGGCGTTTTGGCGATCATTTCACCTTTTTCGTAGTAGTTGACGGTGATGCCGCTTTGGCTGTGCATCAGAGCGATTTGCGGAATGATTCCCGTGCCTGCCGCACCGATGCAGGCGCAGCAGCCGTAGAAGGTGCCGTCGGGGAAGATGCCGTAGCCACCGACCTGTCTGCCGCGTCTGTCGGCGGTCAGGGGGCTGTAGCTGTCGAAGGGGAGAACCTGAGGCACGTCGTTTTGCTTGTGGTTGCTGAAGGGCACGCGGTGTGTGTTGAAGGTGCCGACGTAGGCATTATAATAGGATTGCTCGATGGTGTCGGCATAAGCCACGTCGCCCGAGAGCTCGAGCAGAGCGGCGGCGAATTTCATCCAGGTGACCGTGACACAGGTCTCCTGAACGATGCCCTTGTAGTCGGTCTGAGTTTGTCTGACGGCAGTGTGGTCGAAGAGCTCGTGCGTGCAACCGCTGCAGCCGATGATGCTCAGCTCACCCTCCATGATCCTGCGTCCGAAATTGAGGAGCGCAGTTTTGTGCTTTTCGATACCCGTGATGCGGTAATATTGCAAAAGCCCCTCAAAGCAGGACATCATTTCGTATGCTTTGACCACGGGGTAGTCATGCGGTGCGACCTCGTCGGCATAAGCCAGCTCGATCAGATTTGCCGACTGAATGAAGCCGGTGGAGATGATATATTCGGCAAAGTCGAGGTATTTCTTGTTCGCGGTAAGACGATAAAGACGAACGATGGGCTCCAGGATCGAGCAGGAGTTCAAGCCCTCCCAGTTTTTCGAGCAGGTGCGGATATCCATTTTTCCCTCGCCCTCGCCGACGCGCTCGATGATGTAATCCGCCTGGCGGCACATGGAGACGATCATTTTGCGGTTCAACTCCTCGTCACGGCAGATTTCCATGAAATATTGCATGCCCAGCATGACGTATTTTCTGCCCCAAAGATCCCACTTGGTGAATTCCCGGTCGAGATCGTAGCCGGTGATGCGGCCAAGCTCGTCCTCGGTGGTCAGGATGTCTCTGACCGAGTCCTCGAGGATCCTGTACATTTTGTTGTGCTTGGTGTATTGGAGCACCATGGATGCGCCGCGCATCATTTTGCCCCAGAATTCGCTTCTCCAGGTGATCCAGCCCTCACCGCCGTCCTCGCAGTCGCGGAAGATCTGAACGAATTTTTGCCAGAGCCCGACCTCGCAGATCTGATTGCCCTCCATAAAGCGGACCGATTCGGCAAGCGAGCCCTCAAGCTTCATGCGAAGCTCCTCGTCTCTTTGCAGAACGCGTGCATTTTCGATTTCCTTGATTTGATTGGTTACCATCGTGCAAAATCCTTCCTTTCGTTTGTTGGATCGTAAATCCATTATACCATAGATCTCACGGTTTGTCTATTGCATAAAAAATTTTTATATTGCATTTTCGCTTTTATTTTTTGCATTTTTTATTGACAGAAAGAGTGGTGTGCGATATAATAGATTCCGAAAGGTGGGGAGGTGTGAGTGGATGAATGAGAAAAAACCTTTGATTCTGTTTATGAAGGGCGCAAAAAAGGAGTGTTCGTTTTTTCATGTATCTCTGTTCAATCTGTTGCCGACCTCTGATTTTTTGCATGATCACGACGTATTGGAGCTGGGGGTCTGTCTTGGCGGAAGCGGAAAATATTTGAGCACGGACGGCGAGACCCCGTTTGGGGTGGGTGACGTCCAGGTGATCCCGCCGTTTCATCCGCATTATAACGTCGCGGATGAGGGTGGCTCACTTTGGACGTTTGTCGACGTGGACGTGCCGCGGATCCATTCACCTCATATCACCGGAGATCCTGCCTATTTTCTGGAGCTTGTGCGAAGTGTGTCGGCGTGCGGTCTTTATACCGACGCCCGGCACCCCGAGATCACCTCGGCGGTACGTTCGCTCGTGCGCTTGATGCGCTCGGAGGGAGCAAATGAGAGTCCAACGCTGGATCTGATCGTGGCAAGGCTGCAGGCGCTTTTGCTGGAGCTTTCAATGCTTGGCGGCGACGGGAGCACTGCGGTGGAGATCGAGAAGCGGAGCGAGGCGATCCTGCCCGCGATCCAAGCGGCATCGAAGGCCGTCGAGGCGGGTGAGTCGATCTCGGTTTGCGAGATGGCAAATGCCTGCTTTATGAGCGAATCCTATTTTCGGAAGCGCTTTTCGGAGGTGATGGGAGTGGCGCCGAAAAGGTATCTTTTGCAATTGCAAACACAAAGAGCGGCGGCGTTGCTTGTGACGACGGGGCTTTCGGTGAGCGAGATCGCAAGGCGTACCTGCTCCGAGGATTTTTCCACCTTTTACCGCCGCTTCGTCAGGGCATACGGTATCTCTCCCGAGATCTACCGACGGGATGCCGGCAAAATCACGGCGGAGGACACGGGAATCGAGAGAAAATAAGCGCTGCTTTTGTTGCTTTCAGTTGGCAAAAACGACAAAAAAACACTTCCTTTTTTATACAATACGGAAAAAAGGAGGGAAGGCGAGGCTTTTTTCTTGCAATCCTTGGGAAAATGTGCTATGATTAAATAAACGTTGAAAAACGTGGTTGACAAATTTCATCATAGGAGGCTTTTATGTCAAAGTCAAAGAAAATCACACTCATCGTGGCGGGTGTCCTCATCTTGGCTCTGCTTGTGTTCGCCGGCATTAACAAGAGCGCGAGCGGCACGGTGGACTGTCCCGACTGCGAAGGTCTGGCAACGCTCGTTTGCGAGACCTGCGGAGGAGAAGGAAGTGTCAGAGGAACGCTCTGGGCACTGCTTCCGCCGATCATCGCGATCGGACTTGCTCTGATCACCAAAGAGGTTTACAGCTCTCTCTTCATCGGTATTCTTTCCGGTGCGTTGCTTGCATCCGATTTTTCCTTCACAGGAACACTCGACAGCATCATCAACGACGGATTGATCTCCGCTGTTTCGGGCAGTGCCGGAATCTTCATCTTCCTTGTGGAGCTTGGCATCATCGTCGCGCTGATCAATAAGGCGGGCGGCTCGGCGGCATTCGGGAAATGGGCGCAGACGCACATCAAAACGCGCGTGGGCGCAATGCTTGCCACCTTCCTGCTGGGTGTGCTGATCTTCGTCGACGACTACTTCAACTGTCTGACCGTGGGCTCTGTCATGCGTCCCGTGACCGACAGCAAGCGTATTTCGCGCGCTAAGCTTTCGTACCTCATCGACGCTACCGCCGCTCCCATTTGTATGATCGCGCCGATCTCGAGCTGGGCAGCCGCTGTTGCGAGCTATGCTGAGGAGGGTCAGGGGTTGAGCCTGTTCATCAGCGCGATTCCTTATAACTTCTATTCGATCCTCACACTCGTCTTCATCGTTGCGATCGCACTCATGGGCTTTGATTACGGCTCGATGCGTACGCACGAGTTCAACGCGATCAACAACGGCGATCTCTACACCTGCGGTGAGAAGAACGAATCCGCAGAGGTCGTTCCCTCGTCCAAGGGCCGTGTGATCGATCTGATCCTTCCCGTGGCAATTCTGATCGTGTCCTGCGTGTTCGGTCTGATCTACGTCGGCGGCATTCTCGACGGCGCCAACTTTGTGGATGCCTTTGCGAACACCGACGCGACCGTTGGCCTGCCTTGGGGCGGCTTGGTTGCTCTTGTTCTGACCATCATTTACTACCTGTGCCGCAAGGTTATCTCCTTGAAGGAGTCCATGGAGTGCGTTCCCCAGGGATTTATCGCCATGGTTCCCGCAATCCTGATCCTGACCTTTGCGACAGCACTCAAGAACATGACTGCTGTGCTCGGCGCGAAGTATTTTGTGGGTGACCTCATGGCAGGTCAGGCAGAGGCGCTCGGCGCACTTCTTCCTGCCATCATCTTCCTCGTTGCCTGTGTGCTTGCATTTGCGACGGGAACCTCTTGGGGAACCTTCGGAATCCTCATTCCCATCGTCACCGCGATCTTCCCGGTCGGCTCCGAGCTGCTCATCATCGGAATGTCCGCTTGCCTTGCAGGTGCGGTTTGCGGTGACCACTGCTCTCCGATCTCCGACACGACGATCATGTCTTCTGCGGGCGGTCAGTGCAACCACCTCAATCACGTTTCCACGCAGATGCCGTATGCAATCACCGTTGCGGCGATCTCCTTCGTGATGTTCGTGATCTCCGGATTCGTTCAGAATGCTTGGATCTGCCTGCCTATCGGCATCGTTTTGACGGTGGCAACGCTGTTTGTGATCAAGATGATCGTGAACAAAAAATCCGCGAAGGCATAAGCGCCCTCGCCATATAGAAAAGACCTCGCGGCAAAGAGTGATATTCTTATCGGAGAAAATACAAAATCTCCCTAATGCTCGGTAGGGGCGAACTGTGTTTGCCCGCGGGATACCACAGGTCTCCCTACGGGTGAAAAAATGTTATGCAGTAAACAAATAATTAGCCCCGACAGATTTTCAAGGTCTGTCGGGGCTGTGTTTTTAACGGGACATGAATTTTTCTTTTTTGTCAAGCACCTCTTGTCTTTCTTTTTCACTCAATTTATTGAATTTTACAAGCGTTTTCTTTATATTTCTATCGGATGTTAGCTTCTTGATTCGTCCCACTTGAATAGGATAAGTAAAAATCAAATGCAAACCAAAATCTAAGAGCACGAACTTTTTTGCTGAAGAAATAACTTGTTTTCTATTCATTGCAAATGCATCAGAACATTCGCAGAGAACACCGTTACAAGATGTTTCAAAAAACATATATGCCATAGGTATAAGCTCAAATAAATCAAATTTATCAAATATACCAAAACAATATTCTTGACCGGATACATATATGACATCGTTTTCTTTTATTCCTGATACGGTATATGTACATCCCACTCGAAGAAGCATTTTATCCAACATTGAACACAATGCATTGCCAACCTTTTGCGCAAGTTTATCTTTCCAATTTTGAATTTCCATATCCAAAGAAGCGAATTGGTAGTCAGCCATTCGGGGAAAGAGAGTCAATTCAAAGTTAGCACTTTCAACATCTATTTCCAACAAATCCGATTGCTTATCTTCCAAATTAACAATGTAATTTTTACTTTCTAAACGATCTTTAACTATAACCTCACAATTATAGAGACTGCTTGAAATAATCAATGAGACTTTCATTGTTTGCTCCTTTCTGCTTTTATCGTTATCGCCAGTTTCGCATTTGTATTACAAATGCATCGGGCAAAGCCCATATCCCTACAATACTGAATATATTATATCATAGATTAGCAGAGAAAGCAAGAGTTATATTCCGACTCCGTCGGAGTGATATTATACGGCTCCGCCGTGTAGTGATATTGTTCGGCTTCGCCTCACAGTGATATTTTATTCGCCCCTTTAACTTGCGAAGCAAATATCACTCGGCGCAAGCCGAATACCACTGCGAAGCAATAGAACTCGCCCAAGGCGAATAAAACTGCCCAACTTCCTTATGAGAAGTTGGGCAATGGCCGCGAGGTCTTTTATGCTTCGGGGTTATTCTTCCTTTTCTCCGTTGTTGTCCAACACGCGCTTTGCGGCACGCACGAGACGCTCGCGGAGCCAATAGGGCTCGATCAGACGGAAGTCCGAGTCGAGAGAGAGCAGGAGTCCGATGAATTTTTCCACGCTGTGAAATTCGCAGACGTAACGCTCACGGGGCTGCTTGGCAACGATATAGCTGCTCAGCTCCAGTGCGGTCAGCTTGTTTTTGATCTCCACGGTGGCGGTGTAGGGAATCTGCATCTGGATGATCGATTCGTCTGCCGCAAGCTCCTTCTTTTCGGCGTTGAAGATCTCGGGCATATAAAGATCGTCGTTGTCGGAGGAGAAAAGCACGGGGAGGACGAAGGGGTGGGTATAATAAAATCCCTTGCGGCTGTTATCGTAGGCGATCGGCGCACCGAGCTCTCGGCGCAGATAGTCCATATCGCGTTGTGCCTGACGGTGAGAGATCCCGAAGCGTTCAGCCAGACGTTGGGCGTTCGGATAGCTTTTCATCGTCATCTTCTTGTGCAACCATTGAATGCGAGTGTTTGCGTTCATGTCAGATCCTTTCCGTTGGAGTCGTCGGTGGGGAGAATGGTGCCGTCCTCGGAGCTGATCTCGGGAACGGGCTTTTTGAAGAGACTGTGGATGCGGAGAAGTGCAGTGATTACCGTGCAGAGGGTCAGAAATCCGCCGGCGGCATAGAGAAGCAAAAGCCGGTCGGAGATCGCGAGATCCAGTCGTCCCATTCGAGCCAGCAAAAAGGCTGTGGGCAGGGAGAGCGCGGAGATCGCACCGATCGAGGCTGCCCATGCGGAGAGAATGAGAAGCATTCGGGGCTGAGGCTTGCCGATCAGATAGCGAAGCTCGGAGGTCCTTGCAAGCATGGCAAAGAGAAGTCCGACCTGCACCGTGACCTTGAGCGGCGCGTTCATTTCCACGCGAGCATCAAAATAGTAAACGGCATTGAGCAGGATCATTCCGATGATGCCGACGAGCCCGAGAAGGGCAGTGGCGGAGCTGCGTTGTGTTTTCGGATGTCCCAGCAGGATTTCATAGAGCGCGGACAGGAGCATCAGGATCGCCGTGGCCTTGGCGAGTGTCGATGCTTCGACGAGAACGAGTGAGATCGCGACGGCGATGAAGCCGAGCGCGGCGAGAGAGACGGAGATCTCTCTTGAAAAGGGAAATGCATTCAATTCCGTCCTGTCGGTCAGAAGGGCGGTGAGTGTGCCGCAGAGCGCGCCCAAAAGTGCGAAGACGATCGAAAGGATGGGGAGGACGGCGCCTCTTTCAAAATAGTGGGTTCCTGCATCGTGCGAAAGCAGGATCGCAAGCAGCTGAAGAATCGCTGCCGCCGCGACACAGACCGTGCAAGCGACGCGGAAAAAGAAGTTTTTTTTCATCATTTCTTCCTCAAACGGATCAGTTTCTTGAAATAGGGGAATCGTACCTTTTATTATATAACAAAAATGTGAATAGAATGTGACGATTTGAGCGGTTGTGAAAAAAGTTTTTGTTTGGAGGAGTGAGAAGGATTGGACAAAAAAAGAATCACATGGGTCGGTGTTGTTGAAAAAATGAAAAAATGTTGATTTTTTTGGAAAAATTCAAAGGATTTTTCCAAAAAAACGCCTCCCAAAAGCTCTTTTTTGCCGATTTTTGTTTAAAATATACAGAATGCTTGGGCGTGCTTTATGAAAATTCTGCAATAACGACACAAAAAAAGTCTTGCAAATTTGGAAGTTATCTGTTATAATATAAAGGCTTGATATGCGATGAAACGAAAGGTTGCCGCGAGGGGACGCCTGAGCGGGTAATTTTCGTGGAGTATGTCCGTTGAACCGGGCGAAAGGTAATTTCCGAAGCTTAAACGGCGTAAACGTGCGCCGGAGCTCTCGTTGCGAGGCTTTGCTGAACGAAAGACCCGGAATTTGTTCTCGAGGTTCCCGGCTGAACCGAGTGGAACAAACTCCGTATTTTTCAGGAGGACAAAGAAACGCACGGAGCGGTGTTGTAGGAGTTGCCCGCCTTACAAAACGCGGCTTGCGGACGGATCCTTACCTTTTATATATAAGGACGCCGCAGACGAGCGAAATCTGATAAGGAGGCAAAACAAATGGCAGTCAAAGAGAAGATCAGAGTCAGACTGAAGAGCTACGATCACGTTCTGATTGACACCGCGGCAAAGAAGATTGTTGAGGTTGCAACCAGAAACGGCGCTCAGGTTTCCGGTCCTATCCCGCTTCCCACCGAGAAGGAGATCATTACCATCCTTCGCGCTGTGCACAAGTACAAGGATAGCCGTGAGCAGTTTGAGTATCGCACTCACAAGAGACTCATCGACATCATGAAGCCGTCCCAGAAGGTTGTGGATGCGCTGATGAGCGTAGAGCTCCCCGCCGGTGTTGAGATCGAGGTTAAAATCTAATATCAAGCAGCCTTGAAATCATCGCCAAAACAAAGACAACAGCCGAGTTGTTGGCCGAAAGGCCGAAAATGATCGGTAACTTTGTAAGTCATGTTGGCGCTGCGCGCGTCAACCAATAATTTACAGGAGGAAAAACAAAATGAAAAAGGCTATTATCGGTAAGAAAATCGGTATGACGCAGATTTTCGACGAAAACGGAAACGTCATCCCCGTAACTGTTATCGAAGCAGGCCCGTGCGTAGTCGCACAAAAGAAGACCGTTGAAAAGGACGGTTACAACGCTCTCCAGCTCGGATTTGCCGAGGTGAAGGAGAAGCACCTGACCAAAGCTGAAAAGGGTCATTTTGACGCAGCAAACGTTCCCATGAAGAAGCACCTCAAGGAATTCCGCCTTGATGACTGCTCCGCAAACGTAGGCGACTTCATCACTGTCGAAACCTTCGCCGCAGGCGACAAGGTCGACGTAACCGGTACGACGAAGGGCCGCGGATACACGGGCGCAATCAAGAGATGGAACCTGCACATGCTTGGCAAAACTCACGGTATCGGTCCGATCCACCGTCAGTCCGGATCCATGGGCGTTATCGACCCCGCAAGAATCTTCAAGAACAAGAAGATGGCAGGTCAGTACGGTAATGAGCAAGTTACGGTTCAGAATCTGAAGATCGTGAAGATCGACGCAGAGAAGAACCTGATCGCAATCAAGGGAGCAATTCCCGGTGCGAAGGACGGAATCGTGTTCATTCGTGATTCCGTGAAAGCATAAGCGGAAGGAGGAAAACAACAATGCCAATCGTAAAAATCGTAAATATGTCCGGCAATGAAGTCGGCGAGCTTACACTGAACGATAAGCTGTTCGGTGCAGATGTAAACGGCGCTGTTCTCCATGCCGCAGTCAGAGCTTATCTGATGAATCAGAGACAGGGTACGCAGTCCACGCTGACCCGTACCGAGGTTTCCGGCGGCGGAAAGAAGCCCTGGAGACAGAAGGGCACCGGAAGAGCCCGTCAGGGTTCCACCCGCGCTCCTCAGTGGACGCACGGCGGTATCGCTCTCGGCCCGAAGCCCAGAGATTACCGTCTCGCAATGAACAAGAAGGCCCGTCAGGCTGCTCTGTTCTGCGCACTCTCCGATAAGGTTGCAAACGGCAATCTCGTCGTGGTTGATAAGATCGCTATGGAAGGCGACAAGCCTTCGACCAAGGTTATGGTGGGAATGTTCAAGACCTTTGGCTTTGAGAAGACCTACACCAAGACCTACAAGACCATTGCCATCGAGGACGGAGCTCCCGTGTATGGCACTGAGACCAGAGAGGCCGTAAAGGCACAGCGCGCACTGGTTGTTCTGGACAACGTTGACAAGGCAGTGATCAAGAGCTGCAACAACATTCCCAGCGCCAAGACGACGCAGTTCAACACTCTGAACGTGTATGACGTCCTCAACGCTGAGAAGCTGGTCATGACCGTTGACGCGGTTAAGAAACTCGAGGAGGTCTACGTAAGATGAAATTGGCTCACGATATTATCATCAGACCGGTTATCACCGAGGCTGCAATGGACCTGATGGCCAACAAGACCTATGTCTTTGAGGTTCGCAAGGATGCCACGAAGCCGGAGATCGCCAAGGCCGTTGAAGAAGTCTTCAAGGCAAACAAGGTTAAGGTCGCTTGCGTGCGTACCATCAACATGAAGAAGAAACCCAAGAGACTCGGTGTACACTTCGGTTACACCTCCGAATGGAAGAAGGCAATCGTCACTCTGGCTGCCGATTCCGGAGAGATCGAGTTCTTCGAAGGACTTAACTAATTAGAAGGAGGGAATAAGGAATGCCTACGGTAAAGTATAAACCTACAACACCGGCCAGAAGAAACATGTCCGTTCCTTCGTTCGAGGAGATCACCAAGTTCACTCCCGAAAAGAGCCTGATCGTAACCAAGAAGAAGCATGCGGGCCGTAACAGCTACGGACGCATCACCGTCCGGCACAGAGTCGGCGGAAACAAGGTCAAGTACATAATCATCGACTTGAAGTGTCAGATTGCAAACGCAAACACCGTCGTTGGTATCGAGTACGACCCCAACAGAACCGCTTATATCGCACTGCTCCAGGATACCGAGGGAACCAAGAGCTATATCATCGCTCCCGAGGGACTCACTGCAGGAGACGTTGTCTACTCCGGCGCAGATGCGGATATCAAGCCCGGCAACACTCTGCCGATCGCCAACATTCCCGTTGGTACCGTAATCAACAACATTGAGATCTACCCCGGCAAGGGCGCTCAGCTCGTTCGTTCCGCAGGTGCTATGGCACAGCTCGTCTCCAAGGAGGCACGCGGGATCGCAGAGGTCAGACTTCCTTCCGGTGAAGTTCGTTGGATCCGTCTGGATTGCAAGGCAACCATCGGTCAGGTGGGCAACATCGAGCACGATACCGTTAAGGTCGGTAAGGCTGGTAAGACCAGACACAAGGGCATTC
Source organism: Eubacteriales bacterium (assembly GCA_045534435.1). Classification (GTDB taxonomy): domain Bacteria; phylum Bacillota; class Clostridia; order Oscillospirales; family CAG-272; genus UMGS1865. Next base: position 42 of record JAZSJS010000074.1, on the reverse strand, counting down.
GCCCTACCGTCCGCGGTTCGGTCATGAACCCCTACGATCACC
>JAZSJS010000041.1:0-36205 GCA_045534435.1 Eubacteriales bacterium | reverse complement strand
ATCCTCGAACTTGGTGCCGGGAGCGATACCCATATCGGGTGCGCCTTCAGCCTCGTCGTAGGTCCAGCCGCATACGTCACAAACGTACTTTTTCATGATCATATCCTCCTTGAATCTATTGATTAGTATGGCTTTTTGATGTCAGATTATGCTTGGCAAAGCTCTTTTGCAAGTGCTTCAAGCTGTGCTTCGCTTTCGGCGTTGAGCGCCGACGTGATCTTCACCGTGGTGTCGGTGTAGACGAGATTTTTGGATTTTTCGAGCATCGTGCGCATGACCTTTGCCGCCATGGGAGCCCAGCTTCCGTTTTCGATCAGGCCGACGGTTTTGTTCTGGAAGTTGCCCTCTGTCAGATGGTGGATGAACTCTCGCATGAAGGGGAAGATGTCGGCATTGTAGGTCGTGGTTGCGAGAACGATCTTTCCGTAACGGAAGGCATCCTCGACAGCCTCTGCCATGTCGCATCTTGCCAGATCGTTGACCGTGACCTTGGGACAGCCGCCCGCACGGAGCAGCTCGGCGAGCCTTTCCACTGCCTTTTTCGTGTTTCCGTAGACCGAGGTGTAGGCGATCACAACGCCCTCGCTTTCGACACCGTAAGAGGACCACGTATCGTAAAGTCCGATATAATAACCGAGGTTTTCGGTCAGCACGGGGCCGTGCAAGGGGCAGATGGTTTGAATGTCCAGAGCAGCAGCCTTTTTGAGCAGAGCCTGTACCTGCGCACCGTATTTTCCGACGATGCCGATATAATAGCGTCTTGCCTCGCAAGCCCAATCCTCGTCCGCATCCCACGTGCCGAATTTTCCGAACGCGTCGGCCGAAAACAACACCTTTTCCGTGCTTTCATAGGAGACGATGACCTCGGGCCAATGCACCATGGGAGCGGTGAGGAAGGTCAGCGTGTGGCTTCCGAGCGAGAGCTTGTCTCCTTCGCCCACCACGATCTGCCTGTCTGCAAAATCGGTGCCGTAAAAGTTCTTCATCATGACGAACGCCTTGGAGGAAGCCACGATCTTTGCCTCGGGATAATCGTTCGCAAAGCGCGCGATGCTTGCCGAGTGATCGGGCTCCATGTGGTGCACCACCAGATAGTCGGGGGCTCTTCCGTCAAGCGCTTGGCGGAGATTGTCGAGCCAGACGTCGGTGAAATGGACGTCCACGGTGTCCATGATCGCGATCTTTTCGTCGAGGATGGCGTAGGAGTTGTATGCCATGCCGTTGGGAACGATATACTGTCCCTCAAACAGGTCGAGTTCGCGATCATTCACGCCGATATATTTGATGTCGTTGCTAATGATCATATATTTTTGTCCTCCGTGGGTCAGGAATTGATTGAGTATATTATAACATACTCGATTTCAAAATGCAAGAGATTTGAAAAGATTTGCGCAAGTTAGAAAATGGGAAGTGTCCAAAAAGGCTATCAAAAAGCTCAAAAAAATTCTTGACAGTCGATTCCCTTTATGATATAATGAAATAAACCCAAGAAGGTGAGGTATTGAATTTTAAAAGACTTGATATAAAAAAGATCTATTTGAATTTGGCTGTGCAAGCGGTCTCTTGCAAATATCACTTTTTTATGTTATGTGTTTTATTTTTCAGTGCCCGATGAAGGCGCACGGGATCCGGACCCGTGGGCTTTGTCGGGCTATACTTATGCTTTCTTGTGGAAAAAAGAAGTTCCTACAAGGAGGTATTATTTTTATGGAACAATTTTTTATGTTACAAGCGAAACAAATTCAATCAAAGATTGGGTACACGTTCAAAAATCCTAAATTGCTTTTCCAGGCATTTATAAGAAAATCCTATGCAGAAGAGGACAAGAGCGTGAGAGACAATGAGGTGCTTGAGTTTGTGGGCGATAAGGTGCTGGATTTTATCATCGTTAAAAAGATGAGCGAACATTATGGAAGCATCGAAAAGGAATTTTTCGTTTCTGCGAAGGATGAGGGGGAACTTACCGAGATTAAGAAAAACCTGGTTTGCAGCGAGATGCTCGCAAGCAAGATTCGAGAGCTTGACTTGCAGCAATCTCTGTTTGTTGGTGTCGGAGATGAATTGAAAAAAATCCGGCAACAGGAATCGGTGCAGGAGGATTTGTTTGAGGCGATTCTCGGTGCGGTGGCCATTGACTCAAATTGGAATGTGGACCTGCTCGCCAAAGTGGTTGACCGCATGCTATCTCCGAATTTTTATTTCAAAAACGAATTTGACGATGAAAAGGACTATGTTGCTATTATTCAACAATGGTGTCAGAAAAAATACGGTCAATTGCCCTGTTTTCGTTTGAGTCGTGGGGTTCGCGATTATAAACTGTTTTCAAAAGGATATGATGAATACTCTTACCAATGTGATTTGAGCATTCCTCCGTTTCTGCCTTTTTCGGCATTGGGAGAGAGCCAAAACAAAGCCAAAATGGCAGCTGCTAAAGAGGCCTATCTTTTTTTGGGAAAAAACCATCTACTCCTTTCTTTGGAGGATGAGATTGGAGAGCCAAGCATTGAGCGTGCCGTCAATCAGCTTCAAGAGCTTTATCAAAAGGGATATATTAGCCAACCGGACTATGAGTTTGCAGAACGGCATGATGAGAATGGAAATTCCGAATGGGGTTGCTATTGCAAAGTTTTGAGTTTGAATATAGGCTTGGGGGCATGTAGCTCTTCCAAAAAACAGGCTAAAAAGGAAGCTGCATATCGAATGGTATGTCTTTTCTTGGCAGAGGCGGGAGACAAAAATGCGATTGAATGAATTGCGTAGAAAAAAAGGAGTTACGCAAAAGACCGTTGCCGAGGCCATTGGATGCGCAGTGAACAATTATGCACGCTATGAAAGAGGAGATAGGATGCCTGATGTTGCCACCTTCAAACTCTTATCCAAATATTTTTGTGTAAGCATTGATTATATTGTTTGTAATGATTGAGGAGGAAAACTGAAATGATAGACGTGAATGATTATTGTGAAGAAAAAACTTGTATATATAAAGGCGAGACATATAGGGTGAGAGATAACGGAGCAGTGTTGAGAGAAACTCCAATGAGCAAAAAAGCACGACCGCTTGATAACGAATGGACGTTTGGTAAGGCAACCACTCGAAATGCATATCTTTTTCTTGGAAATCACCGTGTTCATTGTATTGTTGCCACGGCATTTCACGGTGATGCTCCAACAAAGTCGCACGTTGTAGATCATCGTGACACAAACAGAAAAAACAACAGACCAGACAATTTAAGATGGGTAACAAGATTTGAAAACGCTTTGAACAATGAGTCTACTCGTCGTAAAATCGAATATCTGACAGGTGTGAGTATATATGAATTTCTGGAAAACCCCTCAAAGTATAGAGAATGTTTTTCGGATCCCGACTTTAGTTGGATGCGGCGCGTGAGTGAGGGGGAGGCGAAGGCTTGTTTGGAAAACTTAAAAAAATTAAATGAAAGAGAACCATCAAGACAACGTCAATCGTCCTCAAAAATGGGAGAATGGGTATTCTATGTTCGTGATCCCGATGTAAAAATGGAGAAAATACTGAAAGCACACAGTGTTTCACAAGAACAAACTTTAGAAATAAATGATATTGTTGATTCATTAACGCCCATGGCAAAGCAAAAGGATTGGAAAACTCCAACCAAATTTGTTTGTTGTCCTGAAAAAATTGAAGGAGATCCAATTGACTGTTATTTGAAAAATTTATCTGAGGATGCCATTTTTCAAACCAATCAATATGGGGATTCGAAGGTTGTAAAATATGCAGGAATAAATAAGAACGCCATTGTGGTTATCACATCTATTCCCAGTGGTGTCAAGTCTTTTGCTCTTGCTAAAATCACGTATGAAAATTCTTATTATTTGCACAGTAGCTTAGGTACATTTTTTACGAAGGAAGGAGCAGAAAAGCAATTCACGCTTGAACAAGGTTTAGAGTGGACAGGCGGAGATACTTTTGATGACTATTGTTAAAAAAGAACGGATATTCCTTTTGATAAGGGAATATCCGTTCTTCTTTTAAATTCCGTATTCCTTCGCCAGCGCTTCGAATGCGGGAAGCGAGCCGAGGATACGCGCCTTGTCAGTGCAGTAAGCGATTCTGACGTAGCCCTCGACGCCGAAATCGTCGCAAGGAACCACGAGGATCTCATGCGCCTTGGCCTTTTCAAAGAATTTGTAGGCATCGTCCTCGAGTGCCTTGACGAAAAGATAGAACGCGCCGTCGGGCTTGACGCACTCGTAGCCGTAGGCGGTGAGGTTGTCGTAAAGCAGGTCGCGGTTTTCGCGATATGCCTCGACGTTGACCTTGGCGTCAATGCAACGCGCGATCACCTGCTGGAACAGGCTCGGTGCGCAGACGTAGCCGAGCGATCTGCCCGCTCCGCAAACCGTCAGATAGATATTGACGCATTCCTCCATCTTGGGGGAAACGGCGATATAGCCGATTCTCTCGCCGGGGAGCGAGAGCGATTTGGAATAGGAGTAGCAGACCAGCGTGTTGTCGTAGTAGTTCATCAGATAGGGAACCTCGACACCCGAATAGACCAGCTCACGGTAGGGCTCGTCGGCGATGAGGTAGATCACTCTGCCGTATTCCGCCGATTTTCTCTTCAGCACCTCACACAGAGCCTTGACGGTTTCCTCGGAGTAGACCACGCCGCTGGGATTGTTGGGAGAGTTGACAATCACGGCCTTGGTGTGCTCGTTGATGCGACTCTCAAAATCCGCGATGTCGATCTGGAAGGTCTTGGGGAGAGGCTTGCTGACCACGGGGGTGCCGCCGGCATTGGAGATGAAGACGCGGTATTCGGTAAAGAACGGAGCGAAGACGATGCATTCGTCACCCGCGCCCTCCTCAATGACTGCCTTGAGGCAGATCGAGAGAGAAGCAGCCGCGCCGCAGGTCATATAGATCAGATTGGGCGACATATCCACCCCGAATCTTGCGTGAATGCGGTCTGCGATCGCCTGCCGTACTCCGGCATCGCCCTGCGCGGAGGTATATCCGTGGAGCGTGACCGAGCTTTGCGTGTCCAGAAGCTCGCGGATCGCCTCGTTCACCTCGGCAGGAGCGGGGACGCTCGGGTTTCCGAGACTGAAATCATAGACGTTTTCCGCGCCGATCTCTGCGGCACGCGATTTGCTGTATTCAAAAATTTCTCTGATGATCGAGCGTTTGCTTCCAAGCCCGAACATATTCTGATTGTATCCCATGATATCACCTATATTCCGAGAAGCGCCTTTGCGTTCTCACAGAAGATTTTTTCTTCGGTTGTACGATCCAATCCAAACGATCGGATCAGATTGACGTCACCCGCCATATCGCTCCAAGGACTGTCGGTCGCGAAGAGGATCCTGTCCGCGCCGTGGCGCTCCAGAATGCGGCGGAAGGTTTCGGCAGAGGTAAAGCGGAGGACGTATGCCGTATCAAAATAGACGTCCTCGTCGCAGAGCTTTTCAAGCACCTCCTCCGACATCTCGTTTGCGCCAAGATGCGCAAGCACAAGCTTGGAATGCGGCACTCTGCGGATCAGTCGGAGTGCGCGATCGGGCGGACAGTGGACGGTGTCGCGGTAAGCTCCATCCACACCGGCGTGCGTGACCACGATCAGATCGTATTCCTTGGCACGCTCCATGATGCGGACGTATTTTTCATCGTCGATCATCGTCTGCTGATAGTCCGGGTGGATCTTCACGCCCAGAAATCCGCTTTCCTTGATAAATTTCATTTTTTCATCGAGACCGTCACAGTCGGGATGAATGCCCGCAAAGGAGATCAAACGTCTTTTGCGATCGGCAAAGGATTGATTGATCCCGGCGGCAAATCGATTGACGCTGTCAAATTGCATCGGATTGGTCAGGACGGGGAGCGTCACCGAAACGTCAACGTCCGCCAGTTCCATTTTGTCGATCAGTCCGGATGCCGTACCGTCCGAGAAGGGCGGGATCCCACCCTTCTCAGATAGCAGCGCAATGGTTTTTTCTGCAATTTTTTCGGGAAAAATGTGTGTGTGGAAATCAATGATCATCCTGACGTCCCGCGCTTTTTACATTTTTGCAAGCTCGTCGCACGAAAGGGTGCGGACTTTGTTGTCTGCCAGAATCTTATCCACCTTTTCCACGTCGGATGCCTTGAGCACGACGTAGGCACTGTCGGATTCGATCGAGAGACCGTACATATATTCAATGTTCACGCCGTTTTGGTCGATGACCTTCAAAAGCTCGCGAAGGCTACCCGACTTGTGCGGGATCTGAATGATCGAAACGTCGGAGAGCAGGGAAGAGAAACCGCTTTCGGTGAGTGCTTCCTTGCCGCGTGCAGCATTGTCGACGATCAGTCTGAGAAGTCCGAATTCGGTCGTGTCGGCAAGGCTGAGAGAAAGAATGTTGACGTTGTGCTCCTTGAGCACGCCGAGAACCTCGGAAAGTCTGCCGGTTCTGTTTTCGATAAATACGGTTAACTGTTTCGCAAACATGATGTTTCCTCCTTAAATTTCGTAAAGTTTACGGTTGTCGATGACGTGAACCGCCTTGCCCTGGCTTCTGACAAGAGATTGCGGCTCCACGATCTTGATCTTTGCGCTCAGGCCCAGCGCCTGCTGGATGACGTGTCCGATCTTTTTGGTCAGAGCCTCGATTTTGCGGACCTCGTCGGTGTAATACTTCTGGTCGAGCTCGACCTGCACCTCAAGCGTGTCAAGGTTGTTGACTCTGTCAACGATCATCATATAGTGAGGCGTCACCTCTTCGACCTCAACGAGAGCGGCTTCGATCTGGCTGGGGAATACGTTCACGCCGCGGATGATCAGCATGTCGTCGACACGGCCCTTGAATCTCGAGATACGAGCGCTTGTACGTCCGCATTCGCAGGGCGTGCGATCCAGGCTGGTGAGGTCCTTGGTTCTGTAACGGATGAGCGGAATACCTTCCTTGGTGAGCGTGGTGAATGCCAGCTCGCCGGTCTCGCCGTCTGCAACCGGCTTCAGGGTTGCGGAATTGAGAATCTCGGGGTAGAAGTGGTCCTCGCAGACGTGCAGACCGCGGTGATATTCACAGTCGCAGGCAACGCCGGGGCCCATGACCTCACTCAGACCGTAAATGTCGAACGCCTTGATGTTCAGGCGCGACTCGATCTCCCTGTGCATCTTTTCGGTCCAGGGCTCGGCACCGCAGATGGCGTATTTGAGCTTGATCTGGTCGAGCAGGCCTTCCTCTGCGAGCACCTCGGAGATGTGAAGCAGATAGGAGGGGGTGCAGGCGATCGCCGTTGCGCCGAAGTCGACCATCATGGTGGTCAGCTTCTTGGAGTTACCCGTGCTCATGGGAACCACCGTCGCGCCGATCTTCTGCGCGCCGTCATGCGCGCCCAGACCGCCGGTGAAGAGTCCGTAGCCGTAAGCGATCTGGATGACGTCGTCCTTGGTGACACCCGCCATCGTCATGCATCTTGCAACGCACTCCGCCCAAACGTCGAGGTCCTTGCGGGTGTATCCCACCACGGTCGCCTTTCCGGTCGTACCGCTCGAGGCATGAATTCTGACAATCTGCGAATTGGGAACGGCAAACAGGCCAAAGGGATAGTTGTCTCTGAGATCATCCTTCGTGGTGAAGGGAAGATTGACGAGATCCTCAATGCCTTTGACGTCACCCGGCATGATGCCGACCGACTGCATCTTCTTGCGATAAAACTCGACGTTGTGATACATATAGTCGACGAGCTTGACGAGTCTTGCACTCTGCAGTGCTGTCATCTGGTCGCGGCTCATGCATTCCTTGGTTTCATTCCAAATCATGGTTATTATCCTCCTCAATGCTCTGCTTCATACCCGTAGGTAAAGGCTTTTTGATTGATTTCTATCGTTTTTGCGGGAACGGTAGAGGAAACCGTTTGCAGCCATACGTCCTTGTCAAAGCCGATAAAGCCGGCGGCATAGCCCAGCACGACAGAGTTGAGCACCTTGCTGTTTCCAAGCTCGAGGGCGATCCTCTGACCGTCTATCGTATAGACGGCGTGATCCTTTTTCAGCCCCTCGAGAATGTTTTCGGGATATTGCTTTGCGCCGATCACGACCGTCATCGGGTCGATGCGGCAATCGTTGACGACGAGAACGCCGTCCTTTTTGAGGAAGTGTGCATATCTGAGCGCCTCAAGCTTCTCAAACGCAATGATGACGTCAGCCTGTCCCTCTTCCACGACGGGCTCGTTGACCGCTTCTCCAAAGCGGACGAAGGTCACCACGCTTCCGCCTCTCTGTGCCATGCCGTGAACCTCGGAGATCTTCACGTCAAAGCCCATTTCCATGGCGGTCTTTCCAATGATTCTACTCGTCAGCAGCGTACCCTGGCCGCCGACACCGACTATCATAATATTCTTTGTCATAGCTTATCTCTCCCGCGTTTCGATCGCGTTGAATTTGCAGTAATTCTTGCAAAGGCCACAGCCGTTGCACATCGTGGCGTCGATCTTGACCTTTCCGTCCGCACCGCGCGTCATGGCGGGGCAGCCGATCTTCATGCAGGCGCCGCACTTTTTGCAGGCGTCGGGATTGACGGCGCACACGTTCGGGAATTTCTGTCCCTTGAGCAGCACGCAGGGCGCCTTTGCGATGATGACCGTCAGAGTGTCGCCGTTGACGCTTTCGGTGATGACCCTTTCGAGGCCCTTGACGTCAAAGGAGCTGATCTCGATGACGTTCGGAACACCGACGGCGCGGCAGAGCTCCGCCAGATTGATGGCGTAGGTCTCCTCGCCCTTGAGCGTCTTTCCTGTCGCGGCGTGCTCCTGATGTCCCGTCATACCCGTGGTGCGGTTATCAAGGATCATGACCGTTCCGGTCGCCTTGTTATATACCATGTTGATCAGGGAGTTGATTCCCGTATGTAAGAAGGTGGAATCACCGATCACGGCAACCCAATTCTTGATGAATTCCTTGCCGCGCCCCTTTTCCATGCCGTGCAGAGCCGAAATGCTGGCGCCCATGCAGATCGTGGTGTCGATGACACCGAGCGGTGCGACTGCACCGAGAGTGTAGCATCCGATGTCGCCCGAGGCGTGGATCTTGAGCTTGTTGAGCACCGAGAACACGCTTCTGTGCGGGCCTCCGGGGCAGAGAATGGGAGGACGCGCGGGAGCCTCCTGCTTTTCAAACACCGCCTCGTCCGAGCCGTAGAGAACGCGTCTGAGCATATTGGCGCTGTATTCACCCTGTCTGGTGAAGAGCTCCTTGCCCTTGACGTCAAAGCCCCATGCACGCACCTGCTCCTCAATCACGGGCTCGAGCTCCTCGAACACGTAGACGGTTTCGACCTGAGAAATGAAATCCTCCACCAGCTTCTTCGAGATCGGGTTGACAAGACCGAGCTTCAGAACGCTCGCGTTGGGACAGACCTCCTTGACGTACTGATAGGCAATACCGCAGGTGATGAATCCGATCTTTTTGTCATTGATCTCGGTTTTGTTGACGGGGAAGTCCTTGGCATCCTCTGCCATGCGCTTCTCTCTGTCCTCCACGACCAGATGTCTTCCGATCGCGGATGCGGGCATCATGACGTATTTCTGCACGTTGCGTGCATATTCCTTGTCGGCAACCTCCACTCTGTCGCAAAGCTCGACGGCACTCTGGGAGTGTGCGAGCTTGGTCGTGGTTCTGAGGATGACGGGGGTGTCGTATTTTTCGCTGAGCTCATAGCCGTATTTCACAAATTCCTTTGCTTCCTGGCTGTCGGAGGGCTCGAGCACCGGCACGTGGGAGGCGCGTGCGATCATGCGCGTATCCTGCTCGTTCTGCGAGCTTGCGAGTCCGGGATCGTCTGCGACGACGAAGACCGAGCCTCCGCCAACACCGGTGTAAGAGAAGGTATAGAGCGGGTCGCTTGCCACGTTCAGTCCGACGTGCTTCATGCAGGCAAGGCTGCGGACTCCCGAGACCGACGCACCGATCGCCACCTCAGCGGCAACCTTTTCGTTGGGGGCCCATTCGGTGTAGACCTCGTCGTATTTTGCGAGATATTCGCTGATTTCCGTGCTGGGCGTTCCGGGATACGCGCTTGAGAGCTTGACGCCTGCCTCAAATGCGCCTCTTGCGATCGCCTCGTTACCAAGCATAATCGTTTTCTTAGCCATTTTATTTACTCCTTAAATCCTTTACTCTTTTTGCCTTGCCCTCAAATCTTTGCAGGGTGTTGGGAGACTCCAGCAAGACCTTTGCGTCAAGCCCGAGAATGATCTTCAGCTTGCTCTTGACCTCGTTCGTGATCTTCTCAAGCACGGAGAAGGAGTCTGTGCTGTGTACAAGCTCGACCTTGACGGTCAGCTTGTCGAGATAGCCCTCGCGTTCGAGAATGATCTCATAGTGAGGACCAAGCTCCTCCACGCTCAGGATGACCTCCTCGATCTGGCTGGGGAAGACGTTGACGCCGCGGATCTTGAGCATATCGTCGCTGCGTCCCGAAAGGTTTTCCATACGGCAGAAGGTTCTGCCGCACTTGCAGGGCTCGTAGTAGAGACGTGTGATGTCCTTTGTCCGATAACGGATCAAAGGCAGACCCTCCTTTTTGATGCAGGTGATGACCAATTCACCCTGCTCTCCGATCGGCAACACCTCGCCGGTCTTGGGATCGATGAATTCGGGGATGAAGTAGTCCTCGTTGATGTGCATACCGCAGTGCTCCAGACACTCTCCGGAAACACCGGGGCCCATCAATTCACTCATACCGTAGTTCGAGGTGATGAGAATCTCCTTGCCCCAGACCTTGTGCATCTCCTCGCGCATCGCGTCGGTCAGAAGCTCGCTTCCGACCAGAGCGATCTTCACCTTCAGATCCTTTGCGGGATCGACACCCATCTCGCGTGCCACCTCGGCAAGGCGGAGCGCATACGAGGGCGTGGCAACGAGCAGAGAGGTCTCAAAGTCCTGCATATACATAATTTGCTTCTGCGAATTTCCCGTGGAGGAGGGAACGATCGCCGCACCGATGTTTTCCAGACCGTAGTGCAGTCCCAGCGCTCCGGTGAACATACCGTAGCCAAAGCAGATCTGCGCGACGTCTGTCGCGGACGCACCGCCCATGCAGGCAATACGAGACACGCATTCGGTCCAGGTCTTCAGGTCGCCCTGCGTATATCCCACCACCGTGGGCTTTCCCGTCGTACCGCTCGAGGCGTGGATTCTGACGAGCTGATCCTTGTCCACTGCGAACAGACCGAAGGGATAGTTATCTCTCATATCCTGCTTGGTGACAAAGGGAAGCTTGGCGAGATCCGCAAGACATTTGATGTCCTCCGGCTTCACGCCCGCTTCATCCATCTTTTTGGCATAAGCGGGGACCTTCGCGTAGACGCGATGGACCGTTTCTATCAGGCGCTCCAGCTGAAGTGCCTCGATTTGCTCTCTCGGGAGAGTTTCTTCTTTTGACCAGATCATGTTAATACCTTCTGTGATTTTTGTATTTTTTGGATAAAACCATTTAAAATATAATAAGAAATTATATCACAAAAAAGGTATTTTGTCAACAACATCACAAAGAAAATGATAGATTTATATAAAATAATATTATTAATAGTCGTTCCAAAGCCTGTTTTTCGTGTCTGTCCCGGCATGGATTTGCCCTCGACAGACGGGAAAGCTCGTGCGGAGACTCCGGGTCGCCGCCGGATCGGTATATTTTTGCAAATCCGTTGACAAAATCCTCCAAAAAATGATATAATGATAGACGTCAGGTAACACAAGCGCTCCTCGGGAAAGTTTTTTGCGAAGCGCTTGGGAAAGGAGGTCGCGGAATGCTTTTTGCAAGGAAAAATCAAAGAAATGACGAGTCGGGCGATGGCAAGCCGTTTCGGCTTTGGGCATCCTCTCGCGACCTTGCAAGCAGCCATGCAGCGCAGCACCCGGGAAACGGCTTTCTTGACGTCAGATGCGAGTGCTTGCCGAATGGCCGTGGCAGACGGAGATCGAAATTGCGCGTGTCGCTGATCCTTGACGGCAAGAATCGGGTGTTCGATTCGTTTGGGCTGCTTTCCTTGGCGAAAAGCCTCTCCGACTGCACGGAAACCGAAGACGCGACGCGCTGGCATCTGGAAATCAAGTCGTGGTATCAGCGCGCGGTGATCGATCTGATCTGCCCAAGGGCCGCACATCATTCTGTCGGCAGCCAGGACGGAATCAGACGCTTGCGCGGTGAGGGCAGGGGAGAGGTGAGGCTCTATCGCGGCAAGCATTTGACCGACACGGTGGCTCTTGCAGGCATTCGCTTGGATTGGGAGACTTCGGATGATGCACGGACGGCTTGTCAAAAGGAAGCGGAGCCATCTCCTGAAAGTCCGGTGTTACCCGCATCCCTCGAGAAGGCACTCTCTGAGGTGGATTGGTCACGCAGAGAGGTCCTGGTCGGCTCTCTCGGCTCGCGCGAGCAGTTCCGAGATAATTTGAAGCGAAATTACTATTACGTCCCCGCAAAATACCTCGATCAAGACCAGCTTCCAATCGGTTACGTGGCTCTGTATCAGTCGGCGAATCTGTTCGGAAGAGACGCGGGTGTGCGCTATTACGGAGAGGTGACCGAAACACGGCGTCTTTTGCGCCGCGAGATCAAATTCCGAAGCCGATGGAGGAGAGACGACGAGACGTATTATGCCTTTCGGATCAAGGAATGGCGGCAGCTGCCAAGGGTCATCGAGGTCAAGGACGAGGGCGTATACGCTCCGAGATTGACCAATCTGTTTTTGCTTCATCACGCAACGCAGTCCTATGAGCTGTTTCACGTCGGTTCGGCGGAGCAATATCGCCTGTTGTATCTCCTCGGACGCATTTGCGCGGATGCAGAGAAGAATCCCGCCAATGAGCAAAAGCGCCTCTGTCGGCTCGACGCGAGAGTGACGCTGTCGCTCCAAAACGGAATCCTTGATGTGCTGAATCAAGACGGAAAGACGATGCTGAATGCGCCGATCCGCGCCTCGGATTTTTTACAGCATCCCAAATATTATTTCGGCATCATCGTGGAAAAAGCAGAATACTGACGCTCTGCTTTCAAAGAACAGGAACATCAATGAAGGAGATTTTGATATGCTTTGGATTCTTGCCGCCGTGCTTTCGGCGTTTTTTGCCGGACTGACCTCCGTTCTTGCAAAATGCGGCATCAAAAAGACCGACTCCGATCTTGCAACCGCGCTTCGCACCGTCGTCGTGCTTGTCTTTTCGTGGGTGATGGTGTTTGTGGTCGGCTCGCAGTCGACGCTCGGGGAGATCAAGCCGCAGTCGCTGATCTTTCTGATTCTGTCCGGATTTGCGACGGGGGCGTCCTGGATCTGTTATTTCAAGGCGCTTTCCATGGGAGACATCAACAAGGTGGTTCCGATCGACAAATCCAGCACCCTGCTCACCGTTCTGTTGGCAATCGTTTGCTTTGGGGAGACCTCCAATCTTGCCGTCAAGCTGATCGCCACCGTGATCCTGGCCGTCGGAATTTTTCTGATGGTGGAAAAGAAGCAAACGGACAGGCAGGCAAAGGGGAGATCGTGGATGGTCTATGCCGTGCTGTCCGCCGTTTTTGCCGCGTTGACCTCGATTCTTGCCAAGGTTGGCATCTCGGGTGTGGAGTCCAATCTCGGAACCGCCATCCGCACCGCCGTGGTGCTTGTGATGGCGTGGGGCATCGTTCTGGCGCGTGGGAAGCATCGGGGACTGAAAACGCTTGACAGACGTGAGCTGCTTTTCATTTCGCTTTCGGGGATCGCGACGGGAGCGTCCTGGCTTTGCTACTATTACGCGATCGGTCATGGGCTTGTCAGCGTGGTGGTTCCCATTGACAAGCTCAGCATTCTTGTGACCGTAGCATTTTCCTGCATTGTTTTCAAGGAAAAGCTATCCAAAAAGGCATTTTTGGGATTGGGGCTCATGGTCGCGGGAACACTTCTGATGGCATTTTTTAAGTAAATCAAACAGCCGATGAGGAATCATACGAAACCTCATCGGCTGCTTTTATATCCCATAGCCACCTGTCAAGGGGTCCTTGAAAATGCCGATCCCGGGAGTCAGGAAGGTGAAAACGACAAAGAGCAGGGCAATCACACAAAGCACCGCAATTGCCGCTTTCGGCGATCTGCAGCGCAGGCTTTCGGCGCGAAAGAGCCGTGCTTCATAGAGATATGCGATCGCGGCGGAGACGAAGAAAATGGCGATGTTGAGCCAATCGGGAGATTTGCCGATCACACCGTTATAGGTGTAGAAAAGCACCGGGATCAAGGTCAGTCCCAAGAGGATGCCACGCAGCTTCACACACCAAAACTCCTCGCGCTCAGGAAAGATAAGACATTGCGCGACGGCATAGAGCAGCATCGGCCAAAAGAGCAGCTTCATGTGCTCCCAGGTCGATTCGTTCACGCCCGAAAGCGGCGCGATCCAGACCGCCTCTCCGAGCCATTCGTATAAAAAATGCAACAGCGTTCCCCCGAACGAGGTCACGGCAAAGCCCAAAAGCTGCGCGAGTCCGATCGATCGTTTCATAGCTTCCTCCGTCAAGTGTTTTGTAGATAGTATATTCGACGCGAGGGGAAAGTATGTCGAAGGATATTGACAAGAGAGGGTTCTTTTGCTATAATGATACAAAGAATCGGAAGAAAAGGAGAACCGGAAAATGTCGGAATTTTTAGCATCCATTCCGCCCGTGGCGGTATGTCTGATCGTGTGCGCCGCGAAGATCATTGAGATCACGATCCAATCTCTCAAAACCTGTATGATGGTAAAGGGCCAGCGGCTGAAGGCGGCGGGACTCGGCTTTTTGGAATGCACGATCTGGGGACTTGTGATTTCCACGATCATCGGAACGCTTGGAGACAACCTGTTCCTTCTGGGCTTCTATTGCATCGGATATGCCACGGGACTTTTTCTCGGCTCCACGCTTGAGGGCAAAATCGCGCTGGGAACGTCAAGCCTTCAATTGATCGCCAACGACGAGAACACCGCAAAGATCGTTGAATATTTGCAGGAAAATGCGCGAGGATATACGGTGTTTGAGGGTCACGGCTCGACCGAAAAAATGAATATGATCTTCATCGTTTTGCCGCGTCGTGAGGTGCTTGCGACCACCAAAAGCATTCGCAAGCTCTGCCGGAACAACGTGTTTGTCGTTGTGGATGACGTCAACAAGTATGCCGGTGGCTACGGCATGGTGAAGTGAGCCGGAGAAGGATCGCAAAGGAATGCGAGACGGCAGAGGGGACGGACAAAGAATGAAGAAGGTGATTGTCATCGGCTGCCCGGGGAGCGGCAAAAGCAGCTTTTCGCGGGTGTTACATCAGCAGACGGGGATACCGCTCTGTCATTTGGATATGCTCTATTGGAATGCCGACAAAACCACGGTTCCCAAGCCTGTGTTTTTGGAGCGGCTGTCCTCGGTGCTTGCGGAGGATGCGTGGATCATCGACGGCAATTATGCCTCCACCATGGAGCTGCGCATGGCGGCATGCGACACGGTGATTTTCCTGGACTATCCGCTCGAGGTCTGCTTGGACGGTGCGATCTCGCGCATCGGAAAAAAGCGAAGCGATATGCCGTGGATCGAAAATGCGCTTGATCCGCAGCTCAAATCGCAGATCGAGTCGTTCGGAAGCCGACATCTGCCTGCGATTCATGCTCTGATCGACCGCTATCGGGATGGCAGAACGGTCGTGATATTGAAAAGCAGAGAAGAAGCCGACTCGTTTCTGCGATGCATGGAGCAGAGCGGCTCAAAATTCGACTGACAGACAAGAGGAGCACTTATGAAAAAAGAAACACTCTCAAGGGTACTGATGGCGGCGTCCATGCTGATCTTCGGCACGTTGGCACCCTTCGTGAGAAATATCAACGTCAGCTCGGGAGAGCTGGCGCTCTATCGCGCGGTGATGGCTGTGGTGCTTGTGGGCGCGTTTTTGTTGCTTACCAAGCAGAAGCTTTCACTTGGCAGCATCCGAAAAGAGCTGCTGCTCTTGCTGCTTTCCGGCGCAGCGATGGGCTTTAATTGGATTTTGCTCTTTGAAGCCTATCGATACACCACCGTCTCCGTGGCGACCTTGAGCTATTATTTTGCGCCCGTGATCGTGATGGCGGTCTGTCCGCTGCTCTTTCGGGAACGGCTGACGGGGAAGCAGATCGTTTGCTTTGTGATGGCAACCGCGGGGCTGGTGCTGATCACCGGAACCGCGGGCGGCGGAGGTCAGGATCTTTTGGGGATCGCCTTTGGCTTGGGCGCGGCGGTGCTCTACGCCTCGGTGATGCTGCTCAACAAATTCATCAAGGGCGTTGCGGGGCTTCCACGCACCTTCGTTCAGTTTTTGGCGGCGATTGCGGTGCTCGTGCCCTACGTCGCCTTTACGAGCGGCTTTCATCCGGAGGCCCCGGATGGCACGGGATGGGCGGCTTTGCTTGTCGTCGGTCTTGTGCATACGGGGGTTGCGTACTGTATGTATTTTTCCGCATTGAAGGAATTGCCGGGACAGAAGGTAGCGATTCTGAGCTACATAGATCCCTTGGTGGCGGTGCTGGTGAGCGTGATCTGGCTACGCGAGGAGATGACTCTCCCGCAGATCGTTGGCGGTCTGCTGATCTTGGGATTCACGCTTTGGAGCGAGCTGCCCGTGGGCAAAAGACGGGAAGACACCGGGGAGATGCACTTGATGCGTAGGGCCTCAAAGAGGGAAAACGAAGAGAACGGAGACAGATCATGATGAACAAAACGAGCTTCCGAACCACAAAATTTGCTTGCTATGCGTCGTATTTCACGATGTCGTCGGTCTTTTGCGTGCCTCCGCTTCTGTTTGTCACCTTTCGGGAGCGGTACGGGATCTCCTACACCCTTCTCGGCACGCTCATATTGGTCAATTTCTTCACACAGCTTGGGATCGACCTGATCTTCACTGCCTTTTCCAAGCACTTCAACATGAAGAAGATCGCCTCGACCATGCCGTTGCTCACGGCGCTTGGATTGATGATCTATGCGCTGATCCCCTCGCTTTTTCCGCACGTGGCTTACGTCGGACTCTTGATCGGCACGCTGATCTTCTCGGTCGCGGCTGGCTTGGCTGAGGTTCTGCTGAGTCCCACGATCGCAGCCATCCCCTCGGACAATCCGCAACGGGATATGAGTCTGCTTCATTCGCTGTATGCCTTCGGCACGTTCACGATGATCGGGATCAGCACGCTCTTTTTGAAGCTTTTCGGAGGCGAGAATTGGATGTATCTTGTGATGCTCCTGGCTTGTCTGCCCATCATTCCCGCCGTGCTTTTCATGATCTCTCCCATGCCACCTCAGAGCGACGGAGCGGATGCCGCGGCGTCGACTCACGATCCGAAAAGACGGGTGCTGGGATTGGCTCTTTGCGTTGCCTGCATTTTCTTTGGAAGCTGCTCGGAAAACACGATGAGCAACTGGATCTCGACCTATGCGGAGACCGCGCTGGGGATCGGCAAGGCGGTGGGAGATATTCTCGGCGCGGCGATGTTTGCGATCCTGCTCGGCGTTGCGCGCATCACGTATGCCAAATTCGGGAAAAATATCTGTCGGACGCTTCTGATCGGCATGATCGGTGCGAGTGTCTGTTATCTTGTGATCGGATTTTCCTCCAACGTGGTCGTTGCCTTCATCGCCTGCATTCTGACCGGCTTTTGCACCTCGATGCTGTGGCCGGGAACGCTGATCATGATGGAGGAAAAGATACCCAACGCAGGCGTTGCGGCATTCGCGCTCATGGCGGCGGGAGGAGATCTCGGAGCGGCGGTGGCACCGCAGCTGATGGGGATCGTGGTCGACGGTGTTTCGGCAAGCGGCTTTGCCTCGCAAATGGCGGGGACGCTCGGTGTTTCCGCTGAGCAGGTGGGACTCAAGGCGGGAATGCTGGTCACCGCGATCTTTCCCATCATCGGCACCGTGATCGTTTTGGCGATCATGCGTTATTTCAAAAAAGAGAAAAGAGAATGCATGGAAGAAGTGCATTGAAACTAAAAGGCTTCCTTTTGTAAAAGGGAGCCTTTTTCCGTCTGCGATGACGGTTCTTTTTGTGGCAAAATGAGATTTGCACCGATCCTTTTCAGGAATTGTTATTGACAAAATGCGACAAAAAGAGTATAATGTATTCATCAAACAAAAAAGGTAGGGCGAAGCGCATGAATTTTTTGGAAGAACGCATTGTAAAAGACGGGCTTGTGAAGCCGGGAAACGTGCTGAAGGTTGACACTTTCCTCAATCATCAGATGGATGTTGCGCTCCTTGATGAGATCGGAAGAGAATTTCACAGACGCTTTTCGGACGTCAAGATCACAAAGGTTCTCACGATCGAGGCATCGGGAATTGCCATCGCCTATGCGGTTGCGCGTTGCTTCGGCGTTCCCATGGTGTTCGCAAAAAAGGCGAAGAGTGTCAATATCGACGGAGAGATGTACACCGCCGAGGTCGAATCCTTCACACACAAGAACAAGAATCAAGTGATCGTTTCCAAAAAGGTTTTGTCGGCTGACGACAAGCTTTTGATCGTGGACGATTTTTTGGCAAACGGATGTGCGCTTCAAGGCCTGATCTCCATCGCGGAGGCGGCAGGCGCGAGCGTCGAGGGAATTTGCATTGCGATTGAGAAGGGATTCCAATACGGCGGCAGAAGCATTCGGAATCTTGGATACCGTCTGGAATCGCTTGCAATCGTGGAATCGATGGATGCCGAAACCAAGACCGTGGTTTTCCGCGAGCAGACAACCTGAAAAAGCACAAAAGCCAAGAGCGTGAAGCTCTTGGCTTTTTTCGTT
This sequence comes from Eubacteriales bacterium, assembly GCA_045534435.1. Taxonomy (GTDB): domain Bacteria; phylum Bacillota; class Clostridia; order Oscillospirales; family CAG-272; genus UMGS1865. The sequence continues at coordinate 17,447 of JAZSJS010000041.1, read as the reverse complement.
GCTTGATGATTAGCGTTCTTCTCGGAAATAGGGAAGACCGAGAGATGCGGGCGGTTGATTCTCGCGCTTCTTGCCGATGCTGGTGATGATCAGAACGATGATCGTGACCAGATAGGGAAGCATTTGCAAAAGCGGCGTTGCGCTCATACCGAGATTGATGCCGAGCAGGGTGGGGATTCTCGTGCCTGCCAGATAGAGCATTCCGAAGATGATCGATCCGAGAATACTGATCTGCGGTCTCCAGAGCGTGAAGATTACCAGCGCGACAGAGAGCCAACCGAGGGCCTCGATGGTTTTATATGCCTCAACCGAGCCCATATAATCCATGATGTAGTAAAGTCCGCCGAGCGCTGCGATCGCGCTTCCGATACAGGTTGCACCGTATTTATAAGCGGTGACGTTGATTCCGACGGCATCTGCAGTTGCAGGGCTTTCACCGACGGCTCTGAGATGCAGACCGACCTTGGTGCGGGAAAGCACGTAGGCCGCCGCAAGCGCGATGCCGATTGCCAGATACATCATAATTCCCCAATACTTCAGACCGTTGGAGACGAAGAAGAAGGGAGCGCGGAAATATTTCAGTGCGTACAGATAGCTTCTCTGTGCGTTGATCGCCATACCGTTCATGATGTATTTCGTGACGCCGACACCGAAGGTCGTCATCGCAAGACCGGTCACGTTCTGATTCGCCTTCAGCGTCACCGTGAGGAAGCTGTAGATCACACCCATCAAGGCACCGCCGATCAGCGTCGCGATGATGGCGATCAAAACGACCAAAGGAGCAGGTAGTCCGTAGCAAAGCTTCAGCGCAAGACAGCCCGAAGCTCCGCCGATACACATAATACCGGGAATTCCGAGATTCAGATGTCCCGCCTTTTCGGTGAGGATCTCTCCCGTGCATCCGAGCAGGAAGGTCATACCGAGAGCAACCGATGTTAAAATATAATCCAGAAACATCATTGTTCAACTACCTCCTTTTTTTCGGATTTCGCCGTCTTTTTTTCTTCGCGGGATTTTGCCTTCAGCTGGTATCCGATGAAGAATTCACATCCAATGATGAAGAAGAGCACGATTCCCACCACCATGTCGGGGAAGGAGGAATCGATATTGAAGGTCGTGGTTACCTGTGCCGAACCCTGATCGAGGAAGGTGATGAAGGCGGCGGTTCCAATCATGACCATCGGGTTGAATTTGGCAAGCCAGGAGACCATGATGGCGGTAAAGCCCATGCCGCCGACCGAGGTGACCGCAACCGAGTGGTCGAGCGCACCCACGATCAGAAATCCGGCAAATCCGCAGATGGCACCCGAGATGAGCATGGTGCGGATGATGACCTTTCTGACGCTGATACCGATGTATTTCGCGGTGTTTTCGGATTCGCCGACGACCGCGATCTCATAGCCCTGCTTCGTATATTTTTGGTAAATGTAAATCCCGACCGTGAGCAAGAACACAAGAACGATCAGCAAGAGATAGTCGTGTCCGAGGACTGGGAGATGTCCGCGATTCAATCTGCCGAGGACGCTGGAGCCGCTTGGAGTCCAGAGGAGCAGGAAGTAGGCAACAAGGCCGGTGGAAACGTAGTTCATCATCAGCGTGAACAGGGTTTCGTTCGTCCCCCAGAGTGCCTTGAAGAGCGCGGGGAGACCGCCCCAGATCGCACCGACGATCACTGCTGCGGCGAACATGAGCACCAACAGGAGCCATTCGGGCAAGCCCTTGCCGTAAATGACGACAGCGACTGCGGCAAGCGCGCCGATCAGAGTCTGTCCCTCCGCGCCGATGTTCCAGAAGCGCATTTTGAATGCGGGAGTGATTGCAAGGGCGATACAAAGCAGGATCGAGGTGTCCTTGGCAAAGGTCCAGAGACGTCTGCCGGATCCGAATGCGCCGTCAAACATGGTTCCGATGAATTTCAGCGGATTGGCTCCGATCATGAAAATCGAAAGGAGGGAGCAGAGGAGGAGCGCTGCAACAACGGCGATCACACGAAAGAGCATGGATTTCCAAAGAGGTATTTCGCTTCTCTTGACCACGTGGAAGGGAAGCTCGAATTTTTTAGCAGGTGCCTTCACTTTGTCATACCTCCTTTGCATTGTCGGAGTCGGTTTTGGTCATCAGAAGACCAACCTCCTCCTTGGTAGCGGTTCTGCCGTCGACGATTCCCGTGATCTTGCCGGCGCAGATGATCATAATTCTGTCACACAGATCCAGCAGCACGTCGAGGTCCTCTCCGACGAACACGACCGCGACTCCGTTTTGCTTCTGCTCGGTCAAAAGGTCATAGATCGTATAGGAGGAGTTGATGTCAAGCCCTCTGACGGGATATGCCGCCATGAGAACGGCGGGTGCAGCTGCGATCTCGCGGCCGACCAGAACCTTTTGCACATTACCGCCCGAAAGTCGTCTGACGGGGGTGTGCGTGTTGGGGGTGGAGACCTCCAGCTTGGTGACAATCTTGTCCGCAAGGTCGCCGGGACGCTTTCTGTCAACGAACATCGAATGTCCCTTGCGGAAGCTGCGGAGCATCATATTGTCCACGATGTCCATGTTGCCCACGAGTCCCATGCCGAGACGGTCCTCGGGAACAAAGGAGAGGCGAACGCCCAGCTCTCGGATCTGAAGCGGCGTTTTGTCGCGCAGATCCATGACCTCGTCCTCATTGAAGAGGATCTTTCCGTCGTTGACCAACGAGCGGATGCGGGCATGGCTCATTCCGGCAAAGCTCACCGGAGTTCCGTCCTCATAGTGGAATTTTCCCTCGGCGGCAAGCGCCATGACCTGCGCAAAGGTTTTGTGGAAGAAGGAGACCGGGAGATTCTTTTTGGGACGATTGAAGATCACCTCACCCGACTCCAGCGGATTCAGACCTGCAATTGCCTCCAGAAGCTCTCTCTGCCCCGATCCGGCGATTCCCGCAATACCGAGGATCTCTCCCGAGCGGGCGGTAAAGGAGACGTTGTCCAGCACCTTGACGCCCTCGGAGTTTATCATGGTCAGATTCTTGACCTCCAGACGGTCACAAACGTTCTCCGGCTCCGGGCGGGCGATGTTCAGGGATACCTTTCTGCCCACCATCATCTCGGTCAGCGCTTCGGCATCGGTTTCGGCGGTATTGACCGTTCCGACGTGCTCACCCTTGCGAAGGATGGTGACGCGGTCGGAGATCGAAAGCACCTCGTGGAGCTTGTGCGTGATGATGATGATCGACTTGCCGTCCTCGCGCATTTTGCGAAGAACGTCAAAGAGACGGTCGGTCTCCTGAGGCGTCAGAACGGCAGAGGGCTCGTCCAGGATGAGGATGTCCGCACCTCTGTAAAGCGCCTTGATGATCTCCACCGTCTGCTTTTCGGAGACGGACATGTCGTAGATCTTTTTTGCGGGGTCGATATGGAAGCCGTATTTTTCCGCAATTTTCTTGACGTCTGCCGTTACCTTTTCGATGTTATAGCGCTCCTCGGAATTGGTTCCGAGGACCACGTTTTCGGCGGCCGTGAAAAGATCTACCAGCTTGAAGTGCTGGTGGATCATGCCGACTCCGTGCGCAAAGGCATCGGCGGGGGATTGGATATTCACCTCTTTCCCATCAATGAAGATGCTGCCCGCATCGGGATAGTAGATGCCGGCGATCATATTCATCAGGGTGGTCTTACCGCAACCGTTTTCGCCCAGCACCGCGAGGATCTCGCCTCTGTAAACAGTGAGGTCCACGTTGTTGTTTGCGATCACACGGCCGAAGGTTTTCGTTACGCCCTTCATTTCAAGAGCAATTTGCCTGTTCATTCAAACTCCTCCGTAAAAAAGAAAACTTCTACCAAATTCAAGCGAGCAGCTCGAGAAGCCCTCGAGCTGCTCACTTGAACCTTGTAGATGAGCTACACAAGCGGGGCGGGGCCCCGCTTGTGCTTTTCATTGATTTGGATTTGGGATCAGAACTTCTCGTTCAACAGCTTGATGCCATCGATTCTGACATCGAAGTAAGGAGCACTTCTGAACTTGGATTCCTGGAATTCGCCACCGTCAACAACGTCGGTGTCAGCTGCGAATGCTGCATCGGTGTCAACGTCAGCCTTGTGATCGTCAGCGAGCTTCGCGCCGTTAACCGTGAAGGTGTTGGTGTCAAAGACCTTGATCTCACCGGACTGAAGCTTTGCAGCAACCTCCTGGATCTTCTCCAGCGTGCCCTTTGCAGCAGCGGTGTTGTTGATGCCGGTCAGAACGACGGAGCCGTCCTTGATGCCGCCGCACCAGTCGTCAGCGATTTCAGCACCGGTGCAGTACTGCTTGATGATGTAGAGGTAGTAGGGAGCCCAGTCGATTCTCGAGGAAACGATGAAGGTGCCGGGGCAGGACTCGTCCGTCGCGCCGTTGTAGGAAACGTTCGGAACGCCTCTTTCCTCACAAACGGAGGGAGCGCCCATCGAGTCAGCGTGCTGGGAGATCAGGACGCAGCCGTTGTTGATCAGAGCGGTTGCAGCTTCCTTTTCCTTAATCTCATCGTACCAAGAACCGGTGAACTGAACGTCCATGGTTACACTGGGGCAAACAGACTTTGCGCCAAGGAAGAAGGAGGTATAGCCGGAGATAACCTCTGCATAGGTGAATGCGCCAACATAGCCCATCTTAGCCTCTTCAGCCTTGATGTCGCCCTTTTCGATCATTTCGTTGAGCTTCATGCCTGCAGCAACGCCGGCAAGGTATCTACCCTCGTAGATAGACGCGAATGCATTGTGGAAGTTGTCAGCCTCTTCGGTGTGAGCCATGGTTCCGGTTGCGTGGCAGAACTGCACCTCGGGGTGCTTCTTTGCTGCCTCAAGAAGGTGCGTTTCGTGACCGAAGGAGTTTGCAAAAACGATCTTGCAGCCCTGGTCCACGAGGTCTTCAGCAGCCTCGGTGCAAGCAGCGGACTCGTCGATGTTCTTCTTGTAGATCACCTGCTCGTTGGAAAGACCCAGAACGGTCTTGATCTTTTCAACGCCGTTGATGAAGTTGAGGTCGTAGGTGGAAGCTTCGTCGTGAAGGCAGATAATACCGATCTTGAAATCAGCGGGAATATCAAAGTCCTTCTGGAGAGAAACTTCAGCCAAGGGAGCCTCGGTCATGTCTGCGGTAACAGTTCCGCAGGATGCGAAAGAGATGACGAGAGTGCAGAGCATTGCCGCCATCAGGACAAGGGATAGAGCTTTTTTGAACATTTCAATGTTCCTCCTTCATTTTTGGCCCGCATTTGAGTGTGTTGCGAACCTTATTTTATTTATAAAAGCCTTGGCTTTTACAAATCTAAAATAACTTTCCTTTCGGAAAAACTAAGAATACAGTTTATTTTACCACATTTTTCTCCGTTTGTCAATGAAATAATATTATTTTCTTTACGCGATATCGACATTTATTTCAAAAAATTAACAAAAGCGGAGAAAAAGCAACCCTGCCCGCTTTCGACACCGGGAGCATTCAGAGCTTACTTTCTGCAAGCTTGCGCACAAATTCGGTGATTTCGTTGCCGATGCGCGTCAGCTCCTCCAAAAATTCTTTGGCGGTCATGCGGGTGATCCCCGATTGGACCGCAGAGAATTGCAAGAGCTTGTCGCTTGTGACCATGCGGATGCTGTAATCGGGTCCCAGCTCGTACATCATCTTCTCGATATAGGCATCGGCGGTCTGATTGGCCTTGGTGTAGACCACCCGATAGCCGTCGTGCATATATTCCGCGCCCTCGCCCTCTTTCACAAGATAGGCGTCGAAAACAAGCACAAGCTCGGTTTTGGTATAGGCGACGTAGCTGCTGAGCAGATCCATCAGCTCCTCGCGTGCCTTTTCAAGGCTGAAAAGCGCGGTGTCCTTCAGACGGTCGTCGGCATAGATGAGATTGTATCCGTCAATGATCACCATATTTCTCTGTGAGCGCAGTGATTTTGAGCGGTGCGGTCTTTCTTTTTTGGCGGCGGATACGACCTTTGGCTCACCGTATTGCTTGCGCCTGATGGGTCCGAAGGTGCGGAGCATGATCGCTTCCAGCTCCTCGTCGCTGACGTTATATTTTCGTGCAAGCGTGGATGCCTTTGGGATGATCGCCTCGCTTGCGGAGGGAAGCTTCACGTCGGCCTCCAGATGCTTGCAGCCGTCAACCTCGCTCCAATGCACGGTAATGCCCGCACCGTGTGAGCAAAAGACGGAGTGGGGAGGATTTTCAAGGTCGCCCTCGGGATCGTATCCCGCCTCTGCGACGATCTCCTCCTGATTGTGACAGGGCTCATATCCGTCCGACGTGCAGAAGAGTCTGCCCTCACCGCGTGTGTAGGAAATGACCTCTCTTGTGTAATCGTGAAGCGTCGCCACCGGCGCTCTGCCGCAGAGCACCGCGCGTTCCGTATCCGAGCCCTCAAGCTCAAATTCCGCAAAGCGTGCCTGCAAATCGGACATGGCTCTGCCCACGCAGGCGCTTGGGATTTCCAAGCGGAATTTGTAGTAGGGCTCCAGCAGGATGCATCCCGATTTCATCAGACCGTGTCTCACCGCGCGGTAGGTTGCCTCACGGAAATCTCCGCCCTCGGTGTGCTTCAGATGTGCCTTTCCCGCCACAAGCGTGATCTTCGTGTCGGTCAGCAAAGCGCCCGTCAGCGTTCCGCGGTGGTCTTTTTCATAAAGATGGCTCAAAATCAGCCTTTGCCAGTTCAGATCAAGCAGGTTTTCGGGCAGACGTGTGTCGAATATCAGTCCCGTTCCCTTGGGCTGCGGCTCGATCAGCAGCTGCACCTCCGCATAGTGACGCAAGGGCTCGAAATGCCCCACGCCAACGGTTGTCTGCTTGGGTTTTTCCTTGTAGAGTATTTTCCCCGCACCAAGGCTGCAATCGATCGAAAAGCGATCGTGGATCAGGCGCCGAAGCAGATCGGTCTGCACCTCGCCCATCAGACGCGCCTCTATCTGGGAAAGCTCCTCGTTCCAGGTCAGGTGCAGGGAGGGCTCCTCCTCCTCGAGCTCCTTCAGCTTGGGAAAATACAACCGCACGTCGCACGAGGGCGGCAGCCGGATGGCATAGGAAAGCACGGGCTCAAGCAAGGGCTTTTGCGCATTCTGCTCCAGACCCAGGCCAAGACCGACGTAGGAGGCGGAAAGCCCGATGACCGCACAGATTTCTCCGGCAGACACCGCGTCGGTCTGATCAAATTTGTCGCCCGAATAAAGACGTATTTGACTGATCTTCTCGGTGATGCGGACACCACTCTCCGAATGGTAGCTGATCTCGTCGCGTGCGGTGAGCTTGCCGCCCGTGATCTTCATGTAGGTCAGACGGGTCGCGCCCGCACGCGATATTTTGTAGACCTTCGCTCCGAAATTCTCCGTGTCATAGACGCGAGAGAGCGTGTATCGGTCCAGCGTCTCAAGCAAGAAATCGATCCCCTGCATCCGCAGGGCAGAGCCGAAAAGGCAGGGGAAGAGCTTGCGCCGGCTGATGAGAGACGCAATATCCCCGTCATCGATCCCCTCACCCGCAAGGAAGGCGTCCATAAAATCCTCGTGGACAAAAGCCAATTTTTCTTCAAGCTCTTCGCGTCCCTGGGCTTCCTGGAAGCCGACGCAGAAGGGGGAAAGCGAATTGGCAAGGTCCTTTTCAAGCTCCTCCTTTCGCTTGATGGCGAGGTCACACTTGTTGACGAACAGAAAGGTGGGAACACCGTAATAATCAAGCAGCTGCCAAAGCGTTCTGGTGTGATTTTGCACACCGTCCGAGGCGCTGATCACAAGCACTGCATAGTCAAGAAGAGAAAGCGTGCGCTCGGTCTCGGCAGAAAAATCCACGTGACCGGGGGTGTCGAGAAGAATAAAATCGCAATTCTCACTCGAAAACCTTGCTTGCTTGGAATAAATGGTAATTCCGCGTTCCCGCTCCATGGCGTTTGTGTCAAGATAGGTGTTTTTGTGATCCACCCGTCCCAGACTTCGGATCTTTCCCGAGACGTAGAGCAAAGCCTCACTGAGCGTGGTTTTGCCTGCATCCACGTGCGCGAGAATCCCGATCGTGATTTTCTTTTTCACCGCACCTCCCCCTTTCTGTGTGCTTTTTGTTATATCATTATATCACATTTTTTTTGCTTTTTCAATATTTATCGCTTGTTTCTTGCTTCAAGGGGAGTGTCTATGTTTCCTTATCGAAAAGCTCGACGAAATTTTGACGAAAGCGTTGACTTGGTTTCCTTTTGAGGATAGTAAGCATATGAGATTGGTTTGCATATATGGAGCGAATAAAGTTGTAGAGGATAAGAGCAAAAATCAAAACATCTTGGCCGAAGCTGTCCGCCGTGACGTGATGGGGCAGGTGGCGCAAATGATAGCATTAAGCCCATATGTTCCGATGGTTACCAGTGGGATAATTTCAAAGAGGAAAGGCATCCGATGTTTTTTCTCTTGTATTTAACCGCAATATATGGTATAATTGAATTAATAAATACCATACGAATATCGTTAATCTTTGTGAGGAAGTAACATGGCTCGAGACGAAAAAGAAAAGAATTTGTTGGAAAAATTCAAAAAAATACTGATTGAACAATATCATTTACAAGAAAATGATATTGTTTTAAGTCCTCAAAACAACAGCAAGGAAATGGATTTTATAATCAAAAATATAGTTACAAAAACGGCTGTTTGTTTAGAAGCAAAGGTGTTTGACAATTCGCAATGGAGTTCAAATTCCTTTTGGATCTTATTTGGAAAAATTTTAAAAGGCAGAAAACTAAAAGACAACTCATTAAAAAAGAATTTTGATTTCTTTGAGTATGGGTTTGTGTTTAGAGATGAAGATAAAACAAAAATTAAAGAATATTTAAAATGCATGTATAAAGAAGATTGGTTGCTTTTTTGTGAAAACTTTGAAGTGAAAAGAATATATCTTGTTGCTGACGATAGCTTTTTGATATATTCTGCAATAAGTTTTTATGAATTTATAATGGATATAAAAGACGAATAATTAGTATTCTTGAATTGGAGGACAAAAATGATTCAGTTTATCTGTTACCCCAAATGCACCACCTGTCAAAAGGCAAAGAAGTGGCTCGACGATAATAAGATTGAATACGAGTTCAGAGATATCAAACTCGACAATCCTCAAATCGACGAACTGACGGCATGGCATAAGCAAAGCGGTCTTCCGCTTAAAAAGTTTTTTAATACAAGCGGTCTGCTTTATAAATCTCTCGACCTAAAAAACAAGCTTCCTACGATGACAGACGATGAGATGCTGAAGCTTCTTGCAACCGACGGAATGCTTGTCAAGCGTCCGTTGCTTATCGGAGATCATTTTATGCTTGTTGGATTTAAAGAAATTGAGTGGAGTGAAAAAAGAAACGAAGTCCAATAAGGACCAATGTCATTAAGTTAACAAAAAGAAGAGGCTCTCCCTTTGGGAGAGCTCCCGCCGCAGGCGGGTGAGAGGGCGATGTTTCTTGGGATATGCCCCCTCTCCGTCACGCTTTGCGTGCCACCTCCCCCAAGGGGGAGGCTTAGCTTAATGACGGTGCAATAAGGACTTCGTTTCTTTTTTGCAATATTTCTTGTATTTGGTCTGTTTTTGCACAGAAAAAGTTCTTGTTTGCGGAATTTTCGTGTGATATAATGAAGACAAGTGGGGGTGTCGCGATGAGAATTTTGAATTTTGGTTCGTGCAATATCGATTACGTCTATTCGATGGATCACATTGTTCGTGTTGGTGAAACGCAATCGACCTATCAGCTGGAAATTTTTCCCGGAGGAAAAGGATTGAACCAATCGATTGCTATTGCCCGTGCCGGGGCTTCTGTGTATCATGCGGGATGTGTCGGTAGTGATGGAGAAATGCTGACCGAACTTTTGACAAAGAGCGGAGTGAACGTGTCTTACGTACGAACAGTAGAAGCAAAAAACGGGCATGCGATTATTCAGGTTAGTGCCAAGGGGGAAAATTCGATTTTTCTTTACGGCGGTTCCAACGAAATGATTTCAGAAAGTTTTATTGATTTCGTTCTTGAAGATTTTGAGGAAAATGATGTATTGTTGCTGCAAAATGAGATCAGCAATGTTCCGTACATGATTCAAAAAGCTTATGGAAAGAAGATGTGCATTGTATTCAACCCAGCACCTTTCGATGAAACCATCAAGGAGATTGATTTCTCGATGATTTCCTATCTCATTTTGAACGAGGTCGAAGCAGAGGAGTTTTCGGGTTGTGAGATTCCCGAAGATGCTCTTTTGTTTTTCAAACAGCGGTATCCTAATCTCAAGGTGATTCTTACCTTGGGGGAAAAAGGAAGCATTTACGTCGATCGGGAATATCAGATTCGGCAATCCGCTTTTTTGGCGGAAGCGGTCGATACAACAGCGGCCGGAGACACCTTTATAGGATATTTTGTCGCAGCGATTGCTTCTGGGAGTGATTGCAGGGAAGCGTTAAAGCTCGCAAGTGCAGCCTCGGCAATTACGGTTTCTCGTATGGGCGCGGCACCGTCGATTCCGTGGAAAAGCGAGGTTATCGAGAACCTTTCATCCTTGAAATTGAAAGAAAATCAAAGCAATTACAAGCAAGAAATACTTCGAAGGAAGATCGAGAGCTATGTGGAAGAACATACAAAAGATGCATCCCTCGAGGAGTTGGCAAAGCTTTTGAACTTTTCTGTTGCCTATACAGGCGCACTGGTGAAAAAATTGACCAAGAAATCTTTTGCCGAGCTTTTGCAGAATCAAAGATGCAAGGTTGCGGCGAAACTGTTGTTGCAAACCGATCTGCCGATCATCGAGATTATTTGCGCGGTCGGATATGAAAATCAAAGCTTTTTCAGAATGAAATTTAAAGAGAAATACGGGAAAAAACCGTCCGAATACAGAAAGGATAGGGGATAATCATATGACAAACGAACAAAGAGTGAAAAATCTGTCAGTACCTACGGGAATGATCGATGTTGTGTTGGACACCGATGCCTATAACGAAATTGATGACCAGTATGCCATTGCTTATTTATTAAAATCCAAAGAGAAGCTTCAGACCAAGGCAATTTATGCTGCACCGTTCAGCAATAACCGCACTCCCTCACCCAAGGAAGGTATGGAGAAAAGTTATGACGAGATTTTAAAGCTGTGTTCTTTTCTCGGTGAAAAAGTGTCTGTATTCAAGGGCGCCGAAGAATATTTAAAGGACGAGAAAACGCCTGTGATTTCGTCAGCCGCTCTTGATCTTGCAGAAAGGGTCAATTCCTATTCTCCCGAACATCCGCTGTACGTTGTGGCAATTGGAGCGATTACAAACATTGCCTCTGCAATCCTTTTAAATCCGAAAATGATTGATTCTACGGTAGTCGTCTGGCTTGGAGGCCATGCACATCATTATCGGCATACACAAGAATTTAATATGAAGCAGGATATTGCCGCAGCGAGAATCGTTTTTTCGAGCGGAGTACCGCTGGTACAGTTGCCATGTCGAGGAGTCGTCAGCCAATTTACCGTCTCGAAGCCCGATTTAAAGGAATGGCTTATTGGCAAAAATGAATTGGCTGATTATTTGGCGAAAATTACGATCGAACACGTCGAAGCTCGCAATCAGAATCCCTATTGGGCGAAGGCGATTTGGGATGTTACGGCAGTGGCTTGGCTGCTTAATGACAACAATCAATTTATGAAAGCGAATTTTGTGACCGCACCGATTCCTTCCTACGACGGCTATTATACAAATGTTCCCGACCATCATTGTATGAATTACGTTTATTATATCATTAAAGAAAATCTAATGGCGGATCTCATTCATAAGTTGACCAATCTTTAACGTAAGTAAATCATTTGTCGCCCGTCAAGCGACCAAACCTCCTTTTGTACGTGCTATAATAAAAGCACAAAAACAAAGGGAGGTTTTTCTTATGAAAACAAACAAAACAGAGAAGACAGTGGAATTGTGCGGCGGTATTCCAATGCCCGAACCCGATTGCGGCGGTATCCCGACGATCAAGCCCGAGAGCACCGAGTTGGTCTTTATCCTCGACCGCAGCGGCTCGATGTCGGGCTTTGAGGACGACACCGTTGGGGGATTCAACGCCATGATTGAAAAGCAGAAGGAAAAGGACGGCCTTGTGTTCGTTTTCACCGTGCTTTTTGACAACGAGAGCGAGGTGTTGCACGATCACGTGGAGATCCGCGAGGTTAACAAAGCAAAAATAAAGCCGTTGGAACTGTTGCTCCAACGGCTTTATTTGGACTGCGTGACAAGATTACGAACTTAGTTTTGCGCTGCTAGTTGTTGGTAATGCACAGTTTGGCGGAGCGCAAAACGAGCAAATGCGGAACGCATTTGCGAATCTCGTAGTCGTGAAATTCAAATAAGAAAAAGCAGAACAGGCACAAGGTCTATTATGCTTTTTCTGGCCTAACACCTTTAGTTATATCCGAACTTTTCAGATCTGAAAACAGAACTGTTTTGGCATCACGTTTGTAGTTGAATGTGAAAAGAAGACGGTCGTTGTAAACGAATATTGCGTTGACGAAGGTGTCGATCAATCGTTTGCGCTGCTCTAACACTGTAATGTCATATTCTCGCATACGCTCAAACCAAAACCGCACTTGTTCCTCTGTAAGTAATGGATGTTTCATCTTTTCCTTGACGATGTCCGTTTCAATATTGCGGTGCTTTTCTTCGAGAGCATCCAATCGTTTCTTGGTCATCGGTGTAATGATGCCTTGTTCGATGGCATTCAGCATATTATTGATCGCCTTTTCCGTTTCGGCAAGTTCACGTTCAAGATGGGGAATAACTGTATTTTCTTTCTGCTGAAATTCCATAAACATATGGACAATATCGTCAATCAGCTTGTCGTCATTTAGTGCCTTTCGTATTTCCTCAATGACGATATCCTCAATCCAAGCTTTGCGCAGCGGTTTCATATTACAGCCAGTATGCTTTTTCGCGCTGACACACTTGTAATAATGATATACCTGCTTGGTTGCACTTGTGCCGGATTCTCCCACCATCAAGGACTTACATTCACCGCAGAACAATTTCGTTGTGAGAATATAATCGTCTTCCGCTTTATGTCGAGCGGGAGCTTTTTTGTTTTTAGCAATCTTCTCTTGCACTCGGTCAAACAAATCCTTTGGAACAATGGCGGGGATACCATCGGGAACCACAATGTCGCGGTAAATATACTCTCCTGTATAACGCCGATTCTTTAAAAGGCTTGCAACGTTGTCAATGCTGATACGACCGCCACGAGTATTCTTGACTTCATGCTGATTCAGTATCGCTGCGATCTCGCTCATTGTCATACCTTCATCGTAATTCTGATATGCTTCCAAAACAAACGGTGCGGTGAGCGGGTCAATATGGTAATTCTGCTCTTTGTCGGTTGTATAGCCAATGGGAAGTGTGCCACCGTTATATTTGCATTTCAGCGCATTTTCGGTATGTCCGCGAATAACCTTTTCGGAGAGATCGGCAGAATAGTATTCAGCCATACCTTCAAGTACAGATTCCAAAAGAATACCTTCCGAGCCTTCGGAGATGGATTCCGTCGCTGACATAACCTTAACACCGTTACGCTTGAGAACCGCTTTATAGTTTGCAGAGTCGTAACGGTTACGAGCAAAACGGTCGAGTTTCCATACGATAACCAAATCGAAATTGCGCTTTGCGCTGTCCTTAATCATCTTTTGAAAATCGGGGCGTTTATCCGTCTTGGCAGAGAAGGCACGGTCAATATATTCACCGACTACCGAGATATCATTCTTTCGTGCAAAAGCATAACATTCACGAAGCTGACCTTCAATAGACTCTTCACGCTGATTTTCACTTGAATAACGCGCATATATCACGGCTCGCATAGAACCCTCATTGTTTATTTTCTTTTTTGTCATGATATCACATCCTTTCTGCCAAGAGTATAACAGATACTAAATTCACTTGCAAATGTGCGAGATAATTAAACTGAAAATTTTTCGGTAATTTGTTTTTTTATTCTTTCAATGCGCTTTCTGACTCCGCTTGCATTGGCATAACCGTAGTCTTTGGCGAGCGCAGTATAGGTCTCTCCGTTGGCGTGACGTACCAAGAGCTCACGGTCTTCGGGTGAAAGCAGAGCAAGACATTGTTCAAGATATATTTTGTCGATGACTTCCGTAGTAACGTTGGTTTCGTCGTCCAAAGGATAGGGCGTATACTGTCCGCTTACATCCTTAGGACCGCCACGCTCAATTGATACTTTCTCAACAAGTTGACCGCCACTCATGTGCTCAATTTTGCGCTTAGCGTTTTGCAGAGAGTAATTGTTAGGCTTGCCATGATTGTAATCCGAATAGTCTGGCAACTCCTTGAAAATCTCTGCGATCTGAGGAAGATTCATCAAATAAGCGTTTATATCCCACTCGCGTTTCAAAAGCTCATCAATATTATCCTCGGTATATCCCTTGTCTGCCATTGCTTTGATAAGCGCGTCGCGAACCTCGGGTGTGCCTTGGATAAGGGTAGTGTAATAAGTAACGGTATCATAGAACGTTTTGTAGAACAGCATCAGCGGATTATCTTCGCCTGAAAAGTGTGATGGTGGAAAAGCCAGACTCAAATCGTGGCGCGTATCCATACTTGTCCCTTTAACCGTTTGCACAAGATCCTTAAGATATTTTAACACTTCGGGTGGCAGTTCCTTGAGGGGAAGGGAGACTGCGATATTAGATATATCAAGTGCATCGTCTTTGTTTTTCTCTACTACTTCCTGCACAGTTCCACTGCCAATCGTGTTTACGAGCGCGGTTACAAATTCATCCGCACTTTGTTGAATGGTTCTTTCTTCTGCCAATAGTTTTACCTCCTGCCATAACAGCTTCTGTTAGAAATGAATTCTTGAATATGGGTTTCCACACACAAAAAAGTCAAGCAACTCTTCTTATCATCGATTTCACAAAGCATCTGATTGTTTCTTTCTGCTACCAGTATAGAGTTGTCTGTAATTGATAGCATTTTAAAACAAAGTTGAGTGGAAATAGGTTTGTTGTTTTTAATAATGCAATCAAAGAAACCTGCAAGGTTGTCGATGATAATCTTTTGATAGTTTTGCATTTTGTTTTTCCAATGATCCGCATTGCGTACAGCCTCTAAGGATATTCCGCTACTTGCATAGCCTCCACCGATACTACAATACATTTTTCCGTTTCCCACTTCAGTTAATGTTGATATTCCGCTTTTTCTCAACATGGCTCGATCTTTGTCTGTAATGGTTTCGGATAAAATGCCATTTATTGAAAATCGACTGATAAGCTCACTCCAATTGCGATCTATAATGTGCATCATTTCCTCTTTAGCAAAAACAAACTTCTCATTGTGTGGATATATCTGAATAAAATACGCGTCTTTTTCTGTAAAGAAAACGAAAAGTAAATAATTGCTTCGTGAAACGAATTTCTCGCTTGGAACTATACTACCTAAGTGTAGATGTTGGATATTCCAATCATAAAGAAGACTATCATAAAAATCACCTTTATCTATAGATTTGCTCATATATGGAGTTAAATCATCACCGTTAGTGATATGCTTTTCAATCTCTTTGAGAGGGGATTCATAGTCTTTTGGACAACAAAAGACATCTGATTTGTGGATAGTTCGTGGTGTTGGGATGATTTTTCTTTTCTTTACGTTAAAGTAAGTGTTCAAATAATCTTTCTGATTAAGATCTTTATACCCCATAGCTGTGAGTTGTTTCTTCGCGTCTTCTTGCAAATCATTAATTAGATCAATATCTGCAGAGAAGGATATAAAATTCGATGTTGAACCTTTAATAATCAAAAGCAATTACCTCCAAAGCAATTATAGTTTCTTCAATACGTGCTCTGCGACGCCTTGAATGATAATGTTATCGTAGATTTGATTTGGATAACTTTCCTTATCGTCGTTCTCCGCAATCAATACAACCTTGCGTTTAGAGCGGTCATAGGATAGTGTTTTGAGTGTAGCTGAGTCATCAATCAATGCGACTACGATATCGCCCTCGTTAGCAGTATTTTGCTTACGGATTAATACCAAGTCACCACTATCAATTCCGGCGTTAGTCATTGAATCGCCTTTTGCGCGAAGCCAAAAGTATTCACCCTTGCCGATGAAATCGGTAGGGATCGGAAAAGAGTCGTCGCGCTGCTCTTCTGCATAGATCGGAGAGCCGCAGGCAATATCACCGCTTACGGGTGCGTGAAACTTACCCTGCAATTCCTCAATGTAGGGAGTTATGATGTGTCGCCCATCGAAATATAGCTTGTCCATCTCGGTCATACGGTGCAAATATTTGTGCACCGTTCCCACCGCCAAAGACAAGCTCCGCGAGATTTCCGCAATGGTCGGCGAGTAGCTGTTTTCGTTGTAATATTCGTCTACAAAGGATATGATCCTCTGCATTGTTTGTTCGCTTAAGTATCGCATATGTGTACCTCAATACATAAATGAAAATATATTCATGATAGAATTATAGCATACTTTTGAGGGTTTGTCAATACCTACGGATAAGAAATATAGATGCAGACGAGAAGGGGTGGTTTGTGAAGATTTTTTTGCATATTTATATGTGTTACGACATCTTACTGCCTTAATATGTAAAAGCACTTGAAATATTCACAAATTTGTAGTATAATGTATAATGCCAAACTATAATTGAACAAAAAACTCGAAAAACACTGGTATGGGGGTATTATACCCTTTTTCCACTTGCGTCTTGAATTTGATAAAAATGCAGATTCCATCGACGTAAGTACATGAGTGTTTTTCGTATCGATATAGTTTGGCGACTATCGGAGTTTGCATTTTTAGGCGTTAACTTCGGTTAGCGCCTTTTTTGTTTTTATAATGCGTTTTTGGGCGAAGGAAAAACATCACTATGAATCTCACAAAACCACAAAAGTTAATTTACGACATGGAGAAATTCTCGGGCGGGGCGATTTCCGTTATTTGCGGAAGTATGCTTGCACGTGGCGAGAAGGATATCTCTGAAATAAAGCGAGCCGTGAATGAAATTTATCGGCTCAACGATGCTCTGCGCATTCGCATTAGTGAGGAGAACGGCGAGGTGTCGCAAACTGTCAGCGAATACACCGAGCAGGATATACCCGTGCTCTGCTTTGAAAACAAGGCAGAGTTGGATCGTTATGCCGAAAGCTATGCAAAGGTAGCGGTTGATCTTTACGGCAAGCTTTGCGAAATCAATATTGTTGTTCTGCCCGAAAAGTACGGTCTGCTTGTAAAAATGCACCATATCGTCGGTGATGCTTGGACTTTGGCTCTTATGGGGACGCAGTTCAACGCACTTCTGAACGGCGAAGACGTACAAGCCTATTCTTATACCGAGTATGTTGATAGTGAAAAGTCTTATGTTGAAGGCAAACGCTATGCAAAGGATAGAGAGTTCTTCCTTGAGCAGTTCAAAAAGTGCGACGAAGTAACCTATCTCAACGAAAAGCAGACA
>JAZSJS010000011.1:0-3848 GCA_045534435.1 Eubacteriales bacterium | reverse complement strand
GAACGAGATTTTCGAATCGAGTAGGACCGCCGAGGAGAAAACGGTGTTCATCATAAACCGAAAGAGCTTTCTTCGATTCGGCGTGCACGATCAGACGCGCGTCGGCGGATGTTCTGAAATCGTTTCCTCCGTAAGCTGATGTGAATGTTACCTCGCCCTTATGTGATATTTTTCCGTCATAGTTGAAATGATCTGCGACGGTAAGCCCGCCGCAGATTACTATAATTGCCGATGCCGAAGGATCGTTTTGGACGTTTGATCTTTCAAAAATGAGTTCGTAGGCTTTCTCGAGCGTTCCGACGGGTGACGACGGGGAAGTACCGTCGCCGTTTCCGCCGTCGCAGACGTAGACTGCCAAGTTCGTTTCGGCGTTTATTGGTATTATCGTTGAGGATAAAATAGCTGCCAGAATCAAAATGGCAAGAAGCTTTTTCATAATCTACCTCAGTATCATTTTTATCGCAAAAAGTTGCAGACGTTTCGGCAATGCGTTGAGGAGCAGGAGCAGAGGATTGCGGTTGATCGAGTAAGCGAAGCGCGGATTTTTCTTTTTCAATATCCGCACCGCTTTTTGCGCGATCTTTTCGGGCGGGATATTGCGTGCTTCGACGCTGCCGACTATTCGTTTGAACCTTGCGGCGTTACAGCTGTAAAGCTTGGTGCCCTCGCAGAATCTGTCGAGTGCATCGGTAGAAACGCCCAGCATCCGTGTTTTCACCGCTCCGGCGCGGAGGACGGAAACGGTTATGCCGAGAAGCTGCAGTTCCATTCGAAGCGAATATGCGTATTTATCGAGCGCCGCTTTGGTTACGGCGTAAATGCCCGTGAAGGGAAGTGGATCAAGCGGCGCGAGCTCGCTTGTTACGATAAGTATACGGCTGCCCTTGCCGAGCATCGGAAGAAAGGTTTTGTTGATCAAAAACGCCCCGCGCAGATTTACGTCAAATATTGTGCGAAAGTCTTCGTCGGACATCTCGACGAGCGAATCAAGCATATACATTCCCGCAAAATGCAGGATGGCGTCAAGACTGTCTGTGGTCTCGGCGACACGCGCGAATGCCTCTTTGATACTATCTTCGGATGTTATGTCGGTTTGAATAGGGAGGATTCCTTCCTCTATCTCCGAGACTTTTTTGTCAAGCGCAAAGACGATGTATCCCATATCGCGCAGAAGCTTACAGGCGGCGCTGCCCATTCCGCCATACGCGCCCGTTACAAGGATCGACTTCATTTTTTACCTCTTGATAAACTTTTTATCTCGAATAAATGCTTTCAGCTGTTTTTTGTGCTTGCAAAGCTTTTCGTTGCAATGCTTGCAGGAAACGCAGGCGTTTGTGCTCTCGGAGAAACGCTCGGGGTGGCGTTTATAATTCCACTCCCAGCGGAACAAAAGCATCAGCGAGAGCGCAACGAGGCTATAGGTGTACGGGTGTGGGATAAAGACGAGGGGCGTGAACATCATCGCAAAATCCCAGTTATATATGCGGCAATCGGTACAGCATCTGTTTTTCATAAACCAGGTCTGGAAGGGGCAGAAAAAGAGGATGCATATCATATCGCAAACGCCGTAAGCGAGGGTTATCAGGATGAGTATGCCCGCATCAATTATATCAAGAAAATACAGCGCACCGATCGCGCCGTTGAGGGCAAACCAAGCCACCGCAACGGCAAACGTGCGCCACGGGGATTGCAGTTTGGGCTCTTTTGACCCTGTCGGAATAAAATTGCGGGAAAATTGCTTTTGACACCCCGGGCTTTCAAGCTTTGACGGGAAAAATCTGCAAGCCATTTCGAGGGCATAGACTATCCAGATCAGTATCAAAAGCAGAGGGAGCGCCTTGCTGTTGTCAAGAAAAACGCCTTTGCCGGTAGCACGTTTGAATATATAAAGTGCCGTCGCGCCCAAAAACATAAGCGCGCGGATCACCATTTTGGCGTAATGCATCGCCGAAACACGTGAAATTTTATAATTGCTCATAGGGTATCTGCTTTCATTTTGATGTTATAATATTATATCACAAATCAGCAGAGAAAGCAAGAGTGATATTCCGACTGCGTCGGAGTGATATTATCGCTGCCGCGATAGTGATATTGAAGCCTTGCGGCTTCAGTGATATTCTATTCGCCCTGAAAACTTGCGAAGCAAATACCACTCGCCAAAGGCGAATAACACTGCCAAAGGCAATATCACTCGCCACAGGCGAATAGAACTGGGGAGATACTCCGCTTGGAGTATCTCCCCATCGCGGTGGCGTTTACTTTTATATTTACCAGAACTGCAGCACCTTATCTGCCAGCGTCAGCACAAGCGGCAACGTGACAAGGCACAGCATGCTGGATACGCCTACGGTTTGAGAGGCGTAGCCGGGGGAGATGTCGTAGGTCTCGTAAAACATGGAAATGATGGACGCCGTGGGCAGAGCCGTGACGGCGGTGGAAAACATGACGATATCGTCTGAGAACCCCAGCAGCTTGCATACAAGGAAGGCAAGTGCGGGAATTAAGATCAGCTTGAACAGTGAGAACAAATAGATCTTGCCGGAGCAGAAAAGCTGCTTGGGTGTTCTTGTTGCAAGCAATGCGCCCGTGATCAGCACCGAGACGGACAGACAAAGAGATGCCAGCTTGACAAACAGCATCAAAAAAGCGTCGTCTATCACCGTGCCGATCAAGGGATTATTCAGCGCGGGATTGCGCAAAAGGTACAGCACTACGCCAATGGCCGAGGGAAATGAGCCAAAATTGAGCAGCGCTTTTTTTGGCGTCATGGGAATGTCGTCTCTCTTGCGCCCAAGAATCATCAGACCCCAGATGTACATGAAAATATTGAAGCTGATCAGATAGAAGGCACCGTAGAATTTGCCGATGTCACCAAAGATCGCGCCCAGAATCGGCAAGCCGATAAAGCCGCAATTGGTAAAGATAAGCGAGAATTCGGTGATCTTGCGCTCGTTGAGATCCTTGTATGGGATGCAGAGCGGAAAGGCGATGAGCGCCATGAGCAGGTGCAGGAAAAAACCGATCCCGAGAATCAGCAAGCCCTGCTTTAAATTCTCGTTGGTATATTCTACGTTAACCAGCGCGTCAATGATCATCATTGGCTGCCCGATCTTGATGATCAGTGTGGAAAGCCTCTTGGAGGCAAGATCGTCGATCCAACCGATCTTGCGGGCAAAAAAGCCCATCACCAGCATCAGAAACATGACGATAATGACAACCAAAAGGGAAGTAAAGTCAAAATTCATAGCGTATCAGTCCTTTAAGCTGTCCAGTTTTTTCTTGATCTCTTGCATATCTGCAAGCATTTCCTCCTTGCGGCGCGGATCGCGCAAAAGCGCTGCGGGGTGGTAGACCGCGGTCATGATAAAGTTACCCTTTTCAAACCAAACGCCATGCTCCTTGGAGATCTTGAAATCAGGCTTGATCAAGCGCATAGCGGCAATTCTGCCAAGGCAGACAATGATCTTGGGGCGGATCAGCTTGACCTGCTCACGCAGATATCCGATGCAGGCATCCTCCTCTTGGGGGAGCGGATCGCGATTCTTGGGCGGACGGCACTTGAGAATGTTTGCAATATACACGTCCTCGCGCGCAATATCCACCGCATACAGATATTTATCCAGCAGCTGACCGGCTCTGCCCACAAAGGGCGTGCCCGAAAGGTCCTCCTGCTCACCGGGCGCTTCACCCACGAACAGAATATCTGCCTCGCGGTTGCCCGTGCCGAATACACAATTGGTTCTTGTTTTGCAAAGCTCACAAGCGGTACACGATTCACAGTCTTTTAAAAGTTTTTCCCAAGAATCTGCCATAACTTCCTCCAGAAATTTCAACAATAACAGTAGTAT
>JAZSJS010000171.1:0-3472 GCA_045534435.1 Eubacteriales bacterium | reverse complement strand
CCAACTCCTTGGGCCACAGAACGACATGGCTACGATCCGACTTCTTCCTCCCGGAGGCTTCTCGTTAGTTTTATTATAACATAAATCGGCAGAGAAAACAACATCTCTGCCGAAATTTGTAAACATCCTTATGAGAACACTCGTAAATCACGGTTCTTTTTCTTATTCTTTTTTCTTGCCGCTTGCGATGCAACCAAGAACGCACATCGTGGCAACGGTGCCTGCGGCGGCGAGAAGGAGCGTGCGCAGGGCGCAGGTGTTCGTTTTCTCCACAGAAAAACGGTCCACGGGGGTATCGCTGTCGCGATCCTTGTAGAGCTCCAATCGGTAGGATGCCGATTGCTTGAGATAGGGGCCTCCGTCTGTTTGCTTCCAATCTGCCTTGATGCGGCTTGCGGTCGTACGGCAAATGCGGCCGATCCTGCGGCATTCGTCCGAGATGCGCTTCTTTTTCGGCGGTTCGCTTTGTGCCTTGATCGCCGAGACGATATCCTCGGCTTGGTAGGGCGTTTCGCACGCGTTGTTTTCGCAATTGCAGAAGGAAAGCTCGTCGGCACTCTCCTGCGGATCGCTCGTGGCGTCGGGTTGATTGTTGGTTACATATTCCATCGTTCTATCCTCCGTTCATCGAAGATAGAAATAGAATATGCAAAAAACGCTCGTTTTATTCGCTGACCGTCTGATTGAGGCTGACGGTGACGATGAAGCCGCCGATATTATCTCCCGAGACCGTGTACGCGCGGTTTTTGGGAACCTGAAGCGTTGTGATCTCACCGCTGCCTGCGGGAACGTAGTAGACCTCGTATGGGTTGCCGTCGGCACCCGTGATCGCCAGACGGTTGGACGTCGAAGTGTTTTTGCTCAGAAGCTCGACGTATTCCTCCAGACACAGGTTGTTTTGCACCATATAGGTCGCGTGTGCCACACCGACGTAGCGCAGACAGTATTCATAGTCACTGACACCCGTGATCTCGCTTTTGGTGTTGGGATAACGGATGACAAAGCCGTATTTATGGCAATTTTGATAGATCCAATGATCGGACGGGAGATAGCCGCCGGACTGCGGTCTGATCGCGATGCAGAACCCGGTGTGGTGATCCGAAAAGCCTGCGGGCGTTGTGGACGTCGTGCTACCCGCCTGATCCTCATAGGAGCGGTAAGCCGACGAGATCTTGATGCTTCCGTCTTCAAAGAGCTCGTAGTGCTTGAGCATCATGGCATTGAAGGCATCGAGTGCGCTAGCGTTCAGCTTCCAGGAGGAATTGGCAACCATGTAGGTGTTGTGGATGTCCTGATATTTGACGCGGTTGTCGTAAATGTTTTTCAGAGCCGTCTCGGTGGCGGGGAAGCGATATTCATGTGACGAATTGACGATCAGCAGCTCCCCTGCGGCTACGGCAGAGGTCGGCTGTGTCGCCGAGGCATAGGTGACCTCCTGCGGCGGGAGATTTTCGTTCGGGTTGCCCTCTTGATCCTGCTCACGGGGCGGCTGGTCTGCCTGAATCCTTGCGGCGAGCGCGCAGATGCCAAAGGCGATCAATGCCAGCACGATGGCGAACAGCACCGCGAAGATCGCAAGCAGAACGATGCGTTCCTGTCTTTGGCGCTTGAGGCGCTGCTTGCGGTTGCTGTGCTTGACCGTGTTGAAGCTTTTCGGAGGAGTTGAACGGTTTGCCATAGCTTATACGCCTTCCTTTCTTCGATAATCGTAAAAAGCGTCCTGCGGATTGCCTGACGGCAAGCCGCAGGACGGTTGCGGTTTTTTGATTAACCCTCGAGTGCGTCCTTGATGGAGAAGTCCATGCGGCCCTTCTTGTCCAGACCGATATACTTCACCTTTACGACGTCACCCCGCTTGAGCACCTCCTCAACTTTGTCGATGCGGCGAGGAGCGATCTTGGAAATGTGAACCATTCCTTCTTTTCCGGGCGCGTATTCCACGAAGCATCCGAATTCCTTGATGCCGGTGACGGTTCCGGTGTAGACGGCGCCGACGACGGGCTCGAATACGATGGCATCGATGCAAGCCTTTGCTGCCTCTGCCTGCTCACCGTTGACTGCGGCGATGTGGATCGTGCCGTCGTCCTCGATGTCGATCTTGGCACCGGTGTCGGCAACGATCTTCTGGATGACCGAGCCGCCCTTGCCGATGACCTCGCGGATCTTGTCGGGATCGATCTTCATGGTGGTCATCTTGGGAGCATACTTGGAAACCTCTGCGCGAGGAGCGGAAATGGCCTTGAGAATGACCTCGTCGATGATATAATCACGGCCGATGTGCGTCATTTCGAGTGCCTTGTGAATGATCTCGGGCGTCAGACCGTCGATCTTGAGGTCCATCTGGATCGAGGTGATACCCTCATGCGTTCCGGCAACCTTGAAGTCCATGTCGCCGTAGAAGTCCTCAAGACCCTGAATGTCGAGCATGGTGTCCCAAGAGCCGTCCTCGGCGGTGATCAGACCGCAGGAGATACCTGCAACGGGAGCCTTGATCGGAACGCCTGCGTCCATCAGTGCCAGCGTCGATCCGCAGACCGAGCCCTGAGAGGTCGATCCGTTCGAGGAAACGACGTCGGAAACCAGGCGGATCGCGTAGGGGAATTCATCCTCGGAGGGAAGAACCGGAACGAGAGAGCGCTCAGCAAGTGCGCCGTGGCCGATCTCGCGGCGTCCGGGGCTTCTGACGGGCTTTGCTTCACCGGTGGAGAAGCCGGGCATGTTGTAGTGGTGCATATATCTCTTGGAGGTCTCGGGATCGATGCCGTCGAGCATCTGAGCCTCGGAGAGCGTACCCAGCGTGGCAACCGTCAAAACCTGCGTCTGTCCGCGGGTGAAGAGTCCGGAGCCGTGCGTGCGGGGAAGAACGCCGACCTCGCTTGCCAGAGGTCTGATCTGATCCATGCGTCTGCCGTCCACACGCTTCTTGTCAACCAACAGCCAGCGGCGAACGATCTTCTTCTGGATCTTGTAAACCAGCTCCTCCATCATGCCGGGGAGATCGGGATACTTTTCGGTGAACTGTGCCAGGATCGCGTCCTTGATCGGAACCATCTTGGCATCGCGGATGTTCTTGTCATCGGTGTCGAGGGCGTCCATGACGTCCTTTTCGCAGAATGCGAAGATCTCGTCGAACATATCGTGATCGAGCTCGCAGGAGGGATAGTCAAACTTGGGCTTGCCCACCTCGTCGATGATCGCGTTGATGAAGCCGAGCAGATCCTTGATCTCCTCGTGAGCCTGCATGATCGCCTTGTACATCGTTTCGTCGTCGACCTGGTTTGCACCTGCCTCGATCATGACGACCTTCTTCATGGAAGCTGCAACGGTCAGCTGCAGATCGCTCTTCTTTGCCTGCTCGGCGGTGGGGTTGATGACAAGCTTGCCGTCAACAAGGCCCACCAGCGCGCCGCCGATCGGGCCATTCCACGGAATGTCGGAGATCGAAAGGGCGATGGATGCACCGATCATTGCG
>JAZSJS010000042.1:0-11975 GCA_045534435.1 Eubacteriales bacterium | reverse complement strand
CTATTGAATGGATGAGCGCAGAGATAAAGAATTACCTTTATACCCATGCGATAAAAGTTTTTGCGGGGGTGTGGGGGTGGCTTTTTTCAAAAAGCACCCCCACAAATCGCGCACCTCAAATCGCCGAAGGCAAAAAGGTGTGGGGGAACTTTTCTCAAAAAGTTCCCCCACAAAACGCGTCCTTCAAAAAGCGCCCCCACAAAAAAACAAACGGTCGAGCGCACAGACTCACCCGAGAAAAATCATTTGAAAAGCCCCGACACCTTGGCACGCTTGATGATTCCCGAGACGGTTTTGGGGAAAGGCTCGTGCGAGACGCGGAAGGCGCGGATGCGCTTGTGCGCGGGGAGGGTACCGTTGACCGTGGAGATCAGGCGACGCAGCTCGGAATCGAGCTCTGCTTGAGAGGGGAAGGTGCCGAAGCGGCGCAGGAGCTCCCCATCGTCGGGATGAATGACGGCAATGAGGTCGATCCGGTTGCGGGAGGGATTGGGCGTTCCGAGGACGACAGCCTCCTTGACAAGCGGCGAGCCGATCAGACGCGCCTCCAGCTCTTCGGGGAAGATCTTTTCTCCGGACGTGCCGGGGATCGCGTTTTTCTTTTTTCCGAGCAGATAGAGCAAGCCGTCCTCGTCGATGCAGCCGACGTCTCCGGTATAAAGCCATCCGTCGCGCAAGACGGTTTTGCTCAGATCGGGGCGGTCGTAATAGCCCAGCATGACGCTTTCGCCGCGGAAGCGGATCTCGCCCACGCCGTCGTCGTTCATGTCAAAGACGTCGAGGATCGTGTCAGGAGAGGCCATTCCGGCGGAATAATCGTTGAAAAACGTGTCGCGGTTGATCGCGGTGAGTGCGGTGCATTCGGCCATTTCATAGCCTTGGATCGCTGTCACACCAAGCTCGCGCCAGCCCTTGAGCACATTGGGATCGGTGTGCGCGCCGACCGAGATCAAGAGGCGGAGTCTGCCGCCAAGGCTTTTGAGAATATTGGAAAACAGACGCTTTTTGGCTTCCTGCCGCGCGTCGGGATTTGGAATCGCGTTGGAGATCCGGATGGCATTTTGCACCCGTTTTTCCATCCCCTCGCGACGGATGTGCCTGTTGATGTTGCGGTACACCGTTTCAAACAGCAGCGGCACCCCGAGCAGGACGGTGGGTTGTGCCTCGCGCAGATTGCGCGAGAGATGTCGCAGTCCCTCGCCGAAGACGACGGTCGCTCCTCGCGAAAGCGGCCAAAGGAATCCGCAGAGCGTTTGCACGGAATAGTGCAGGGGCATCACGGAGAGGAGCACGTCACGCTCGTCGATGCGCACCATGCGGCTCGTTTCGTAGAGATTGAAGCAGAGGTTGCGATGAGAAAGCATGACACCGCGAGCATCGGCGGCGCTTGAGGAAAAGAGAATCGCGCTCACCGCATCGGTCTCGATGTTTGCGTCGAGGAACGAACGGTCACCCGACGCGAGCCGTGCTTTGCCTCGACGGATCAGGCGCTCCAGGTCGTCAAAGGAGAGCAGAGAGAGAGATCGGTCGAGCCCTGCGAGTCTCTGCTCGGGCAGGGAATGGATCACGGCGTCGGCTTTGACGCGCCTCGCCAGGCTTACCAGTGCATCGGCGTCGATTTCATATTTGACGGGAACGATCCGACCGCCTCCGCAGATGACCGCCATATAGGCGGTTGCCCACTCACAGCTGCTCCTTCCGGCAAGAAGGACAGTCTTTCCGCGGAGACCCCTCGCGCAAAGCTCGGTGCCGAGTGCGTCCACGTCGTCGGCGAATTGCCGAAAGCTTTTGGATCGGTAGGCATGATCTCGTTTTTGGAAAAAGAGGGGCTTGTCGCCAAAGCGATCGGCGGCATCGTGATAAAGCTCCCTCAGGTCGGAATATCTGACGGCAGGATGATTTTGATAGCGAGCCATGGGATTCACCTCATTTCTTCTTTCCTTTGTTGTGCCACGCTTTTGAGAAAGATATGCAAGCAAAAAACACAGCCCCGCGCAGATTCGGCACGGGGCTGTCGGTTTATTGTGGTTGGTCTTTATGCCGCAGGCGTTTGATCTGCAGGCTTGTTTTCCAGCTTCAAGACCTCGTGAACGTATTTGTATGCTTCGCACTCGGTGTCACTCGGAAGCGTGACGCCGTCCAGGTAGAGGCTGTCTGCGCCTGCCAGAGCAAAGGTACCGATCGAAACGACGGAAGCGGGGAGCGACACGGTTTCAAGTGCGGTGCAGTTCTGGAATGCGGCAGCACCGATGATCTCGCAGCCCTCTTCGACGGTCAGCGTTTTCATCGCGGAGCAGCCGAGGAACGCGCCCTGTGCCACGGTTTTGACGGTTGCGGGGATCGTGACGGAGGTCAGTTCGGTGCACTCCAGGAAGGTGTATGCCGGGATTGCGGAGATTCCCGAGCCGATCGTGACGGAGGTCAGAGACTTGCATCCGTGGAAGGCTGCCTCACCGATCTCGGTGACGGTGTCGGGAATGACGATCGAGGTGAGCATCTCGCAACGTGCAAATGCATAGTCACCGATCTCGGTGACGGTTGCGGGAATGGTGACGGCATTGATCTTCGAGCAAGCGTAGAACGCTTCGTCTGCGATCGCGACAACGGTCTTGTTGTCCAGCTTTTCGGGAATGACGAGTGCGTGTGCCTGGTCCTTGCCGTCAAACTTGGTGATGGTGACGGTCTCACTGTCGATCAGATCGAAATAAAAGGTATCGCCCTCGTCGTTCGTGATCGAATCCACGACCTCTTCCTTTTGAAGATAGTCCTTCAAGTCCTCCTGCTCCTCTTCCTCCTTCGAGCAAGCGGCCAAAGCAAAGACCATGAGCAGAGCAAGCATGAGTGCAAGCAGCTTTTTCATAAGTAGATCCTCCAAAAAAGTCATACGAAATTGATATACATACTAAATTATACATGAAAACGCGACGAAAGTCAATAGCTTTTTTATTTTGGTTTGTAAATATTTTATGATTTTTTGGGAAACCGAGCTTTTGATGCTTGCGGGAGAAAGAGAATGGAGATTTTAAAGCGGCAAATCCCTTGACAAGCAAGAGAAAATGCGGTATAATGTAGAAGAATAGAAAAAAATGTGTTTTTTCGGGAGGAATGACATGGAACAGGCAAAACTGGATGCCTTGCGCGAGGCTGCGCGCAAGATCCGCATGGGTATCATCGAGGGAACGCACGCCGCAAAATCGGGACATCCCGGCGGCTCGCTTTCGATCACCGACGTATTAACCTATCTTTACTTTGAGGAAATGAATATCGATCCCGCCGATCCCGCAAAGGCCGATCGCGATCGCTTTGTGCTTTCCAAGGGTCACTGCGCCCCCGCGCTCTATGCCACCCTTGCCAATCGCGGCTTTTTCCCCGTGGAGGAGCTGACGACGCTGAGAAAGCTTGGCTCGCGCCTGCAGGGACATCCCGACATGACCATCACTCCCGGTGTGGATATGTCCGCGGGCTCTCTCGGTCTTGGCATCAGCTCTGCTGCCGGCATGGCGCTCGCCGCAAAGGTTGACGGCAAGAGCTATCGCGTTTATACCGCGGTGGGCGACGGAGAAAGCCAGGAGGGTCAGGTCTGGGAGGCGTGCATGTTTGCGGCGCACTACAAGCTTGACAATCTCTGCGTGATCGTCGACTGGAACGGATTGCAGATCGACGGTCCCATCACCGAGGTCATGAATCCCACGCCCCACGATGAAAAGCTGAAGGCATTCGGCTTCCACGTCATTTCCATCGACGGTCATGATTTTGATCAGATCGAGGCGGCATTCAAGGAAGCAAGAACCGTCAAGGGCAAGCCCTGCGCGATCATCGCCAAGACGGTCAAGGGCAAGGGCATTTCGTTTATGGAAAACAAGGCAAATTGGCACGGTACCGCTCCGAACGACGAGCAGTATGCCGCCGCACTTGCCGAGCTGAAGGCATAAGGGGGAGAACACCATGGCAGAAAAGATTGCAACACGCGAGGGCTACGGCAACGGACTTGTCGAGCTGGCGGAAAAATATGATTTCGTGGTCCTGGATGCCGACCTGGCAGAGGCGACCAAAACGGTAAAATTCAAAAAGGCATATCCCGAGCGCTTCTTCGATTGCGGAATCGCGGAGGGTAACATGATGAGCGTTGCCGCAGGCATCGCAACGACCGGAAAGACGGTCTTCGCCTCTTCCTTCGCGATGTTCGCGGCAGGAAGAGCCTTTGAGCAGGTTCGCAACTCGATCGGTTATCCCCACCTCAACGTCAAGATCGGCGCAACGCACGCAGGCATTACCGTCGGTGAGGACGGCGCGACCCATCAGTGCAACGAGGACATCGCGCTGATGCGCACCATCCCCGGCATGACGATCGTCAATCCCTGTGACGCGGTCGAGGCAAAGGCGGCTCTCGAGGCGGCAATCACCACCGACGGCCCCTTCTATCTGCGCTTTGGAAGAGCCGCAGTTCCAGTTCTCAACGACAACGCGGACTATCGCTTTGAGCTGGGCAAGGGTGTTCAGCTTGCCGACGGAACCGACGTGACCATCATCGCCACCGGACTCATGGTTTCTCTGGCGTTGGAGGCGCGCGAGCTGCTTGCCGCAGAGGGAATCAGCGCACGTGTGGTGAATATTCACACCATCAAGCCGATCGACCGTGACATCATCGCAAAGGCTGTTGCAGACACCGGCGCAATTGTGACGGCAGAGGAGCATAACGTCATCGGCGGTCTCGGTGCCGCTGTTGCCGAGGTCGTTTGCGATACCGCGCCCGCACCCGTGGTGCGTGTCGGCGTCAAGGATACCTACGGACATTCGGGCAGCGTTCCCGCACTTCTGGAGGAGTACGGCCTGACGCCCGCCAATATCGCGGAAAGCGCGAAAAAAGCCATTTCGATGAAGAAATGATGAAGAAGGTTTTTTGAAGAAGCTTTTTGAAAGCGGGGATTGCACAAACGCGATCCCCGCTGAATTGGTGTTTTCAAATCAAAAAGGAATCGGTAGCAGAGCTGTTACCGGTTTCTTTTTGTTTGTGCTTTTTTGGAGGAAGCAAAAAAGATTTTACCCTGAAAAGGAGATTTGTTGATGAAGAAAATTCGATGCGAATGAAGACGAAGAGGCTGCGGAGGGGGGATTTTGGCAAAATTTTATATTAACACCGAAATGGACTTGATTTTCTCAAGATTATATGTTATAATGTAAGTTATAGTTAAATCGGCATCAAAAAATCACATCGTTTTGTGGCGAAATGCAACAAAAGAAAAGGAGTGTCCAGGTTTGAATAACGAACAGGATTTTGTAAAGGCTTCTGCGGAAGATAACGAAGAACAAATTCCGTTATCTCTTGAGGAAACAGAACTCGAGGAAGCAACAATTGAAGCTGTGGAAACAGAACCCGACGAAACAACGACGGAGGCGGAGGAAACGGTTGAATCCTATGCTGCAGTTGAAGAGGAGCATTCGGTTGATTCGGAACGCTCGACACCAATGCAGGGCGATTCTTCTTCGATGATTACGAACGTATGCCCGTATTGTGGAGGAGAATGGATCAAATCCAATAACCAGGATGGGTTGGAAAAATGGATTTGTCATAGCTGCGGCTACGAGACTTTTATTGAAAATGAAAACTCAAAAGCGAAACTGTATGCTTTGAGTGCATTTCAAAACAAGGTTGACAATCTTCTTCATGCAAAAAGCGACGGCAACAAAAAGGCAAGAATCGAAAAATGGAAGCTGAACGAGGCAGAGCTTGAATCTTATGTGGAACAGTGCGGGGGAGAAAGCAACAAGGACCCGCTTTTTGCCATTACACGAGCAGCCTATTTGACGGACGGCTTTGAGAGATATTTTCCGAAGGATCAGAAGGTCACGGTAGAAGCGCTTTATAGCATCGCAAAGGAATATTCTTCTCAAAACCCGAAAGCAACTCGCATCAAGGAGCTGATTCGACTCTATCAAAAGAAGTTGCGAAACAAAGCCAGAAACATCATGCTTTGGATTGGTGGCAGCCTTTTGACGCTTGTCCTTGCCGTGTTTATCGGTCTGTTTTTGTACGAGCCGATTGTCATTGATGAAGCGACCGGGATCACGATCAATATTCCGCACAACGGTGTATCCGTGTTTGACAAATTTTCTACGGTGGCAGTCGTGGAAGAGCATCCCAGCAATTCCGCGGTATATATTGATGCCAAGCATGCGCTGCGTAATGAGACCGAGAAATTTACGCTTTATGATATTAGCCTGAAAAACGGCAGTCAGAATCCAAAGCTTGACGGAACGTTTGTCGTTGAATTGCCGATTCCGGAAGGCTATCAAAAGAATTGCTTGAAAATATACCACATTACAAAGGACGAGCGTTGTGAGGAAATGCCTTCGACCGTTTCGATCGCCAACAACACGATTTCCTTTGAAACCACGCACTTCAGCTTGTTTGCAATTGCGGAGCGGCATCCGATCGTTTCTTTTGATACGCGCGGCGCCGGCGAAATTGACCGCCAGATCATCAAGCGGGATACGTTTGCAAAAGAACCGCAGGCACCGACCAAAGAGGGATACACCTTTGCGGGATGGGAATATGAGGGACATCTCTGGAACTTTTCAACCGAAACCGTGAAAAAAGACATCACCTTGGTTGCCAAGTGGGTTCCGCTTCCTTATACCGTTACGTTGGATGCCAACGGTGCTCAATTGCAGAACACCGTGATCGGTTGTCTGTTCGGTCAGCCTTATACCGAATTGCCGGAATCCATTTCCAAGCCGGGATATCACTTCCTCGGTTGGTATACTGCCAAGGAAAACGGCGAAAAGATCACCGGCGGCAGTGTCGTGAATATTGCAAGAGACCATACCCTGTATGCGCTTTGGGCGCCCAATTTGAACAGCCTGCGTTTCGATGCAAACGGAGGCGTTGGCACGATGCCTGACGTAAAAGCCGCGACAGATTCTACGGTCGTGCTTCCGGTCAATCAATTCACGCGTCGAGGACATTCCTTTAAGGGTTGGAGCATGCTCCCCGGAGGCGAGGTTCAATATGCAAACGGCGCGCAATTCTCGCTTGGAACGAGCGAAAGCTACACGTTCTATGCTATTTGGGAGACGAATCACTGCACGTTGCGCTTCGATCCCAACGGTGGAACCGGCAGCATGGAATCGATGGATCTTACTTATGGGGAAACGCTTTATCTTCCCGAAAACACCTTTGCCCGAGCCGGATATAACTTCATTGGTTGGAGCACAACGCCCAGCGGCTCGGTTGAATATGAAAACAAAACCAAATATACGGTGAACGACGATGGACAGGTCGTTCTTTACGCAAAATGGCAACGGGCTTCCAGCAAGCTTGAGTTCCATCCCAACGGCGGTGGGGAAAACGGTGCGATGCTTCCTGTGGTTGACGAAACCGGAACGATTATCAATCTGCCGCTCAACAAATTCACTCGGGACGGATATCATTTTGTGGGATGGAGTACATCGCCCGACGGCCCTGTGGAATATGAGGATTGTGCAAGGTATGAGCTCGGAGAAGAGGATCGCACGCTTTATGCTGTTTGGATCGGTAATGAAAACACCGTAGTATTCCATGCCAACGGCGGTGTCGGCACCATGGGCATTTTTACGGCTCAAACCGGAGAAACACAAAATCTGCCGTTTAATACTTTTGTGAAGGCCGGATATACGTTCGCGGGATGGAGCACGTCTCTTGGCGGAGAGGTGGTGTATGATGACGGTGTCGCATATGTCATGCAAGCCACCGGAGAGGTTTTATACGCTGTATGGCAAGCAAATAAAAACACTTTGATTTTCCATGCCAACGGCGGCAACGGAACAATGGAATCCATAACCGTTGAAACCAACCAAAAAGTGAATCTTCCTCAAAACACGCTCACTCGCAAGGGATACAAGTTCCTGGGATGGAGCACGAGTGCGTATTCCTCGACATATGCGTATTTGGACGGCGCGGAATACACGATGGGAACGGCATCCAAAGCCAACCTCTATGCCGTGTGGGAGAAGATTTCTTATACCCTGCGGTATGAGACCAACGGTGGAACTTCTTGTTCGGAAAGAGGCTTTACTGTTGAATCAATGAATTTCACTTTGGCCACGACAACAAGAACCGGATATGATTTTGGCGGATGGTATCTCTCGCCGACCTTTGAAGGAGAAAGAGTTACTAAAATAGAGATCGCTGATAACAGCGAGATCGTTCTGTATGCAAAATGGACACCGAAGTCCTTTGTTGTGTCGCTCGATCCTGATGGCGGTAGCGTATCCGATGAAACCATAAACGTCACTTATGGCGCGCAATGGTCGTTGCCGGTGCCGACCAAAACGGGATACCAATTTCTTGGTTGGTATACCAGCTCGAACAGCATCGTGAATGACGGAACCTATTTGCACAACGGAGATCTGGCCTTGGTGGCGAATTGGAGCCGTATCAATTACTCCATTTCTTACAATTTGGGCGGAGGCACCTGTTCTGCAAACCCCGATCAGTATACGGTTGAGGATCTTATCGTTTTGGAAAAGCCGACAAAAGCAGGCTACACGTTTTTGGGGTGGCTCTACGACGGCAGAGAAGAACCTGTGGAAAACGTAACGATTGCGGTTGGAAGTTCGGGCAATAAAACATTCACGGCACAGTGGAAGGCAACCACATATACGATTACGCTTGACGCAAACGGCGGAACTGTTTCCTCGGACACCCTGAGCATTGATTATGGATCCGAGTATATGTTGCCGATCCCTGTTTGGGAGGGACACTCGTTTGCGGGCTGGTATGACGGCACCACGCGGGTTGGAAACGGAACGTGGGAAAGATTGGCGGATACCACCCTCAGAGCAAAATGGGATGCCGAAAGCTATTATATTTCTTACAACTTAAACGGCGGAACCAACTCTTCCTTTAACCCTGTGGCATATACGGTCGAGGATGAGATCCGTCTGACCGCGCCCACAAAGGTGGGACATCGCTTCCTTGGATGGACGTATGAGGGACAGGAGGCACCGACGGAAAGCGTGACGATCCCGGCGGGCAGCTCGGGCAACAAGACCTTTACGGCAAACTGGGAAGCCAACAAGTATGAGATCACCCTGGATGCGAACGGTGGAAGCGTCGGTCTGACGAGCTTTTTGGTGACCTACGGTGAGGATTTTGCTTTGCCGACGCCCGAATGGACGGGACACACCTTTGCGGGATGGTACAGCGGAAGCACCAGAATGACGAACAGCGGCACGTGGGACAGAACCGCGGATCTGGCGCTGATAGCAAAGTGGGATACGGCAAGCTATGCGATCGTTTATGTGATGAACGGCGGAACGAATCCGACGGCAAACCCGCCCGGATATACGTCGGATGATGCGTTTGTGTTGGCAGATCCCACGAAAACGGGCTACACGTTCCTGGGCTGGACCTTTGAAGGTCAAGCAGAGCCAACAAAGGAAGTAAAGGTTCCCGTTGGTACGGAGGGAGATAAGGTATATACCGCAAATTGGCAGGCAAACACCTACACGGTCATGTTTGATGCAAACGGCGGAAGTGTAACGCCCGCCACGCTGGAAGCGATCTTTGATGCCAATGCAACTCTGCCCACCCCCGAAAGAGTGGGATTCCACTTTGACGGTTGGTTCGACGGGTCAACACTCTACACGTCCGGAATTTGGAAAACCGACTCTGATGTCACGCTGATTGCCAGATGGACCGCAAATCGTTACACCGTTATTTATGATGATGTCGCGAGAAAGGACGTAATCACTGTAACCTTTGATTACAATCACAGCGATTCTATTCCGACAACCGTCACCTTGGAGAACGCTCAAATCTTGGACTATCCCACCAACCCCACCAGAAGCGGATACTACTTCAATGGGTGGTTTACGGATTCGAGCTGTACGGTTGCTTACACGTTCAGTGATACGATCACAGAAGATATGACTCTGTATGCCGGATGGACCTCCTCGGTTGTAACCGAAGGGGAAATGAAGGATTGGGTTTGCTCCGACGGAATCTATACTTCTACGAACAAGAACCATTATTCAAACGCAGAGTATACGATAACGGCCACGATGCCTGTCACGGTTACGTTCAGCTATCGGACGTCGTCTGAGTCTGGCTATGACGTTCTGTATCTCTATCGGGACGGCGAAATGCTTGTTTCCTGTTCCGGTGATACCGATTATGAAGAGTGCTCCATTGTATTGGATACAGGTGAAAGCTTGACCTTCTACTATTCCAAAGACGGCAGCACAAGCTCCGGCGAAGACTGTGCATACATCAAGGATCTGACCTATACCTCTGCCGTATCCTATACGAGCACGGCAACGGCAAGCTGCAGCGACGAGATAAGCTTGGTTTATGACGCAAATACGTATTACACGGTCACCGTCTTGCTCAACGAGAACGTTACGTTGCTCGAACCCACTCGCGTCGGTTACACCTTTGACGGTTGGTATTACGGCGACCAAAGAGTGGAATCGGGAGCCTGGAGATTCGATTCCAACGTGACCTTGACGGCGCATTGGACAAAGCAGCAATACACCGTGACGCTTGATCTCAACGGCGGATCCGGTGTTGATGATGCGCAGATCCTTGTGACATATGACAATAGCTATGAGCTCCCCACTCCCACAAGAACGGGCTACACCTTTGACGGTTGGTTCTGCGGAGAGACTCCGTTTGTGGGCGGCACCTGGCAGGTTGCCGCAAACACCACGCTCATGGCGAGATGGATTGCAAAAACCGATATTACTTACGTTGTAAATCATCACAAGCAGAATGCAAATGATGATGGCTACACGTTGGATTCCACCGAAAATTTTGTGGGAACGGCGGGCGCCGAGATCAGCCCTGCAGTAATGGAATTTTCTCATTTTGTTTCTCCCGCAGTGAAAACGGTTACCGTTGCGCCCGACGGAAGTCTTGTCGTAGACTATTATTATGACAGATTAACCTACGATCTGACGTACGTAACAAACGGCGGAGAGGTCATTGAGAAACAAATTTACAAGTATGACCAAGCGCTTGTCGTCACAACGCCCACAAGAGCAGGCTATACTTTTGGCGGATGGTTTTCTGATGCAGAGCTGACTACGGCATACTCTGCAACCGAAACCTTGAATGAGGATACCACGATATACGCGTATTGGTCGGAGGAAAACAAGCCCACCGACTTTGTGTATAGCGGAACGGATGCGATCACGGTCAGCGGATATAGCGGAACAAGCACAACCATGTGGATCCCCGCTTATATCGGCGGCGTGCCCGTAACGATGCTTTCGGAGTATGCGTTTCAGAATCAGACTGTTCTCGTGAAGGTCGTCGTTCCCGATACGGTATCCTACATGGGGCACAGCCTTTTCCAGAACTGCACCGCGCTGGAGGATCTGACCATTCCTTTTGTCGGAAGAAGCGTTACGGCAAACGATCATATGGATATTTTGTTTGTCTATTATAACAATTATAACAGCTCGGTTCCTGCTTCGCTCAAAAAAGTGACCGTAACCGTTCAAACGGCAATACCGGAATATGCATTCGGCTATTGCCAGAGTGTGGAAGAGATCAACATCCCCGAAAGCACTACAAGCATTGGAGCATATGCGTTTACCAACTGTTTGGCACTTCTTCGTCTGAACAGTGATACTGACGGTGTGTTTAATATTCCTGAGGGCGTAACCGTAATCAATGACGCTGCGTTCAATACCTGCTTGCTTGCACAAAGCATCAACTTTGGCGGAAATGTTACGACAATCGGTAGGTGGGCATTCGGCGGATGCTCGTCACTCACCGCCTTGACGCTCCCCGCAACCCTCGAGAGAATCGAACACTATGCTTTTGGCAGCTGTTCTTCGATTGCACGAGTCAACAGTGAGACCGAAGGAGAAATGATTTTGCCGGAAGGTCTTACCGCGATTGATAGCTTGGCATTCCAGCATCTTCGCCTCATCACCAAGGTGGTCATTCCCGACAGCGTGACGAGCATTGGAGAAAGTCGGAGGCC
>JAZSJS010000044.1:0-1528 GCA_045534435.1 Eubacteriales bacterium | reverse complement strand
GCGAGGAAGCAGGTGGTCTTGACCGCCTTTTCATAGGAGCTTCCCGCTGCCGCAAGCACAGCGCCCAGATTTTTCATCACCTGCTCGCTCTGTCCGCGGATATCCTTTGCCACGATGTCTCCCACGGCGGGGTCAATGGCGATCTGCCCGGAGGTATAAACCAAATTTCCAACGACGGTCGCCTGTGAATAGGGCCCGATCGCCGCGGGGGCAAGCGCGGTTGCTATTTTTTTCATGATCGTATTCTCCTTTTCTTGTTTGCACACAGATCTCAACCCGAAACCAATCGGAATCCGGCTTCCTGCAAAGCCGTTTCGATCTGCTCGATATGGGCAAAATTACGCGTTTCCAAAATGATACGCAGATAACATCCGTTGACGTGCGAGCCGGGGTTGGTTCGCTCGTGATGTACCGAAATGACGTTTCCGCCAAGGTCGGCAATGATGCGGGAAACGTCCTTGAGCTGTCCGGGCTTGTCGACCAGCTCGATCATCAGCTGGCAGGTTCTGCCCGACATCAAAAGGCCTCGGTCGATCACGCGTGAGAGGATGGTAACGTCAATGTTACCGCCCGACAACAGACAAACGACCTTTTTGCCCTTGACGTCGACCTTGCCGAACATCGCCGCCGCAACGGCAACGGCACCCGCGCCCTCGGTCACCATCTTCTGCTGCTCCATCAGTGCCAGAATCGCCGCAGAGATCTCATCATCGGTCACGGTGACGATCTCGTCAACGTATTCCTTGCAGATCTCATACGTCAGACTTCCCGGCTGCTTGACGGCAATTCCGTCTGCGATCGTGGAAACGCCCGAGAGCGTCTCGATCCTTCCGTCGCGGACCGAATTTGCCATCGACGGCGCGCCTGCCGCCTGAACACCGTAAACCCGAATGTCGGGACGCAGCATTTTGATCGTATAAGCAATACCCGAAATCAATCCGCCTCCGCCGATCGGCACGATCACGGCATCCATGTCGGCGAGCTGCTCCATCAACTCAAGCGCAATGGTTCCCTGTCCGGCGATCACGTCCTCGTCGTCAAAGGGATGGATGAAGGTATATCCCTTCTCATCACGCAGCTCCAACGCACGGCGATATGCGTCGTCGTAGACACCTTGCACCAGACAGACCTCCGCGCCATAACTCTTGGTCGCCTCGACCTTGGAGATCGGTGCGCCGTCGGGCAGACAGATCACCGCCTTGATGCCGTTTTTCTGTGCCGAGAGGGCGACGCCCTGCGCGTGGTTTCCCGCTGAGCAGGCAATGACGCCGCGTGCCTTTTCCTCCTCGGAAAGGCGCGACATTTTATAGTAAGAGCCGCGCACCTTGAACGAGCCCGTGATCTGAAGATTTTCGGTCTTAAGATAAAGCTCGCAATCGGTTCTGAGCTTTGGCGCGTAGATAACGTCGGTCTTGCGAATGACGTTTTTTAGCGCGTAGCTTGCGCGGTAAACATTATCAAGAGTAAGCATATTTATTCCTTCCGCGGATATGGTCCGCTAAATAAGATTTACAAAAGACTGTCGATG
>JAZSJS010000027.1:0-11145 GCA_045534435.1 Eubacteriales bacterium | reverse complement strand
CCTTCCAATCTCACCCCCACAAAAAATGAACGCTAGAGCGCACAGATATCCCCGAGATTAGCCCCCACAAAAAAATGAAAGCCGAGGACAAAAAAGTGAGGGGGATCTTCTTGAAAGAAGATCCCCACGAACGTGTTTTTTGTGTTAAATTTTTTCCAGAATCACGAAATCCGTTGGCTTGACGACCAAGGAGCGACAGACGGGTGCTTGGGTGAGCGCGTTGCGGTAGGTGTTGTGCAGAGGGAGGACGAAATCGGAGCCTCCCATGTTTGCCGCAACGATCAGGCAGTCTTTGGTTGTTTTGTCGGTACGCTCAAAGGCGAACGCAGACTCGGAGTGACAGAGGAAGGCAAAGGAGCCGTCCTTGAGCGCGGGATGGCGACCTCGAAGATCTCCCAACGCGCGATAATGGCTGAGAAGCTCGCGATTTTCGCGACCCCACGGAAAGGGCATCCGACAGAAGGGATCGTGATAGCCCTCGAGCCCCGCCTCGTCACCGTAATAGAGCGAGGGGATGCCGTAGACGGTGTATTGCAAAGCCGACGCGATCTTGAGCTTGGCGATTGCCTCCTTGCGCAGCTTTGCGGAAAGACGCATTTTGGAAAGCTCGGGATTTTCCTTCCCCTCTCCCGCCGTTTTGTCTCCGAGCAGCGTCAGGATGCGCTCGGTGTCGTGTGTGCCGAGCAGATTCATCAGCGCGTGAGAGACGGTGGGCGGATAGGTCGCGTAGAGCTCGGTGAGAATGTTGACGAAGGTCTCGGCGTCACGGTTCTGCAGAAACGCCATGACGGCGTTGCGGAAGGGATAATTCATGACGCTGTCGAGCTGATGACCGCGGAAATAGCGTCTGCGCTTTCCATAGGAGATCTTGTCGACCGCGTTTTCCCAAACCTCACCGATGAGGATGGCTTCGCCGTTCGATTCTCGCTTGACGGTCTCGTTCAATTCATCCAGAAACGCGTCGCAGAGCTCGTCGGCAACGTCAAGCCGCCAGCCGTCGGCTCCTGCGCGGAGCATTTTGGCGGCGATCCCGTCCTTGCCGGTGAAATAGTGTCGGCAGTCCTCCGACGCAGGATCGAGACGCGGCATGGTCTCAATGCCCCACCACGCCTCGTAATCGTTTGGAAATTTGCGGAAGGTGAACCATGTGGCATAGGGAGATTGTTTGGATTGATAGGCTCCCACGGTGTCGTAATGTCCGCGGCGGTTGAAATATTTGCTGTCGTCTCCGGTGTGGTTGAACACGCCGTCGAGAATCACCCTCATGCCTCTTGCGTGCGCCTCCCGAATGAGCTTGGCAAATGCCTCCTCACCGCCGAGAAGGCGGTCGATTTTTTCGTAATCCGCCGGGTCGTAGCGATGATTCGACGCCGATTCGAAGAGGGGAGACAGATAGAGCACCGTGACGCCCAGGGAGCGCAGATAATCGAGCTTTTCGACAACGCCCCACAGGTTTCCGCCGAAAAAGACGTTGTTGGAAAGCGGGTCACCGGCTTTTTTGGCAAACTGCGGGATCCCGTTCTCCCAATCCTCGTTCAGAATCGCGCCGTCTCGCAGGGATACCTCGCCCTTGCCGCGGCAGAAGCGATCGAGAAAGACGTGGTACATGATCCCGCCGTGAAACCACGCGGGGGTGGAAAAATCGGCGGAATAGACCAGCAGTCGGAACTTGTTTCCCGATTGATCCGAAAGTCGGAAATCGACGTTGTTGATGCTGTCGGAAAAGAGCGTGTCAAAGCCGCGCAGGAACAAGAGCTCATAGAAAAAGAGCCCGTCTGTGCGATCCTTGCAAAGTTCTTTTGTGGAGAGGGTGAGCGTGTAGAGATCGATCGCGTGCTCGCTCGCGGAAAAAAGGAACGGCAGATCGGTCGCATCCTCCCCGTCGGTAGCGAGACGCATGACAACGGCGGCGATGCCGAGCCTGCGAGGAATGCGTACGGAAAAGGATACCTCCTCTCCGTGCGCAAACGCGCCGAGAAGAGAGGCATCCTCACCGTTTCTCTTTTTTTCGATTTTTATGATTTGATCGGCCTCCAACACGGAGTGATGTTTGATCAGCATAAAAGAGGGTTCAATCCTTTGTGTCTATGATTTTTGCGGATTATTTCTGATATTTCTTCAAGAATGCCGCGCTTTGCGCAAGGCTTGCGAAGGCAGAGCCGGTGAAGTTGTAATCCTGCTCCACGACGTAGTGCTTGACGCCGATCTCCTCTGCGGTGGCAAGAATGGAATCCCAATGCAGGCTTCCGTTGCCGATCTCGGTGACGTCGGGCTGCAGAAGTCCGGTCTTCTTGTCCTTCTTGATGGTCAGATCCTTGAGGTGGAGAATATCCACACGTCCCTCAAGCTTGCGAAGCCATGCGTTGACGTCTCCGCCGCCTGCAGCCACCCAACAGGTGTCGAGCACGAAGGAGGTGGTCGCGGGATCGAGCTGCTCTACGAGCAGATCCATCAGGGTCTTGAGACCGTCAATGCGGACAAACTCAAAGTTGTGGTTGTGGTATGTAAGACGGAAGCCGTGCTTTGCGTAAAGCTCAGCCGCGCGGTTGAAGTCGAGAATGAATTTTTTCAACTCGTCAAGACTGCTCTTTGCCTCCGAGGGCATGCCGCCGATACCGACGTTGGTGGTTCCCCACATTCTGTGGATCTCCATCGTTTCCTCGGGCGCGTTCAGGATCTTGTTGTAATCGTAGTGCGTGCCCACGATCTTGATGCCGTGCTTTGCGGCAAGCTCACCGAACAGCTTTGCGTCAAACGCGTTGCCGGCGGTCTGCGCCTCGGTGTAGCCGATCTCGCGCAGACGTCCGAAGGTGTAGTCTGCCAGCGAAGGATCGCCCAGATAATCGCGTACGGTGTACAGCTGAAGTCCAAGCTTTTCAAACATGATGTATATTCCTTTCTTTTTGTGAGGTGTTTTTTGTGTGGTGGGGGAGCTTTTTCAAAAAGCTTCCCCACAAAACGCGGTCTTTTATTTTACTTTTTTGAGATTCCAGATTCTCTGTGCATATTCCTCGATCGAGCGGTCTGCGGCAAAGTGGCCGGCGGCTGCGATGTTGCACAGCGACATGCGGTTCCATCTTTCCTTGTCCTGATATGCCGCGATCATCGCCTCGTGCGTGGTGCGGTAGGACTCGAAGTCTGCCAGGCACATATAGGGATCCGCGATGCCGTGGCCGTTGAGCAGATACTGCGCGATGTCGGCAAAGGATTCACCCGCAAAGCCGACGGTGAGGAAGTTGATGATGCGAGCCAGCTTTTCGTTGGAGGTGTAGTAGCTTGCAGAGCGGTAGCCTGCGAGCCAGAGATCCTCGACCTCCTTGGCGGTCAGACCGAAGATGAACATATTCTCCTTGCCTGCAGCCGCCTGCATCTCGACGTTCGCACGGTCGAGCGTGCCGATGGTGAGCGCGCCGTTGATCATCAGCTTCATGCAGCCCGTGCCGCTCGCCTCCTTGCCCGCAAGCGAGATCTGTTCGCTGATCTCGGCAGAGGGTACGAGAGCCTCAGCCATGCTGACGCAGTAGTTTTCCAGGAACGCGACGCTCAGCTTCTCGCGGATCTTCGGATTCTGCTCGATGTCCTTTCCGATCATGCAAAGCAGCTTGATGATGCGCTTTGCCATGTCGTAGCCAGGAGCCGCCTTTGCGCCGAAGATGAAGGTCTGCGGCTGCATATCCCGGTCGGGATTGTCCTTGAGGTCGAGATAGAGTCCGATGATGTTGAGCGCATTGAGCAGCTGTCTCTTGTATTCGTGCAGACGCTTGATCTGTACGTCAAAGACCGAGTGCGTGTCGATCTTTTTGCCTGTCTTTTGATAAAGCAGATTCGAGAACGCGATCTTGTTGTCGTGCTTGATCGCGCGCAGTCTCTCGAGCACGGCAGTGTCGTCGGCGAACTTCGCGAGCTCCGCAAGCTCCTCGGGTCTGTGGCGGTAGCCGGTGCCGATGCAGTCCTCGATCAGAGAGGCGAGCTTGGGGTTGGAATAGCAAAGCCAGCGGCGGTGTGCGATGCCGTTGGTGACGTTGTCAAAGCGCTCGGGATACATCCGGTAGAAATCCTTGAAGGTCGAATCCTTCAGGATCTGCGAGTGCAGCTTGGAGACGCCGTTGATCGAATGAGATCCGATGACAGAAAGGTTTGCCATGCGGACCTGACCGTAGCCGATGACGCTCATCTTGGAGATGCGTCCCCAGTTGCCGGGGAATGCCTCCCATGCCTCTCGGCAGAAGCGCTCGTTGATCTCCTTGACGATCATGTGGATGCGCGGCAGCTTGAGACGGAAGAGCTCCTCGT
Source organism: Eubacteriales bacterium (assembly GCA_045534435.1). GTDB lineage: Bacteria > Bacillota > Clostridia > Oscillospirales > CAG-272 > UMGS1865. Next base: position 6,852 of record JAZSJS010000027.1, on the reverse strand, counting down.
TCCAAGACACGAGCGCCTCGGGCATGACCGTGTGGTTGGTGTAGGATACCGTGCGGGTGACGATGTCCCATGCGTGATCCCAGGAGAAGAAATACTCGTCGATGAGGATGCGCATCAGCTCGGGAATGCAAAGCGCGGGATGCGTGTCGTTGATGTGAATGGCGACCTTGTCGGGCAGGTTCTCCAGCGTTCCGTAGACTGCCATGTGGTCACGGAGAATGCTTTGCACCGATGCCGAAACCAGGAAATATTGCTGAGACAGCCGCAGGAGCTTGCCCTCGGTGTGATTGTCGGAGGGGTAGAGCACCTTGGAGATGATCTCGGCATTGTTGCTCTCCTCGAGCGCGCGGGTGTACTGTCCCTGCGTGAAGAGTCCCATGTTGAAGTTCTGAATGTCGCGTGCCTTCCAAAGACGGAGCTGACTGACCGCGGTGCTGTCGGCACCCGAGATCATCATGTCGTAGGGCACAGCCTCCATCTCCTCTGCGTCCTCGTAGAGGATCTCGCAGTGGCCGTCGTGCCAATTTTCCTTGATGCGTCCGCCGAAGCGTACCTTATAGATGCGGTCGGTGCGCGGCACCAGCCAGACCTCGCCGCCGGGCAGCCAGACGTCGGGCAGCTCGACCTGCATGCCGTCGACGATCATCTGCTTGAAGAGACCGTATTCATAGCAAAGAGAGAAGCCCGTGGCGGGATAGTCAAGAGAAGCCAGAGAGTCGACGAAGCAAGCGGCAAGACGTCCGAGTCCGCCGTTTCCAAGGCCTGCGTCGGGCTCGCATTCATAAAGCTCGTCAAGCGAGAAGCCGAGCTGAGAGAGTGCCTTTTCATAGGCATCGGCAAGGCCGAGATTGTGCAGATTGGTTTTGAGAGAGCGTCCGAGCAAAAATTCCATGCACATATAGTAGACGCGCTTTGCTCCCGCGCGGTTGACCTTTTTCTTGTATGCGGATCTTTTGTCACTGAGCAGGTTGCGGACGGTGATCGCTGCCGCCTTGTAGATCTGATCGCGCGACGCCTCCTGCGCCGTGCAACCGAAGTGGCGTTGCAGAACGCCCTCGAGCTGTTCCTTGACTTCGGATCCTGTGGGTTTGTGGTTCATTGGTTGATACCTCCGTGGTTTTGCTGTTTGTAAGGTGAATATAGCTTGATATTAAAGTGCTTGATACATTTCCAGATATTTCTCTGCCGATGCGCTCCAAGAGAAGTCGGTCTTCATGATCTTGGACACCAGCTTCTTGCGCTTGTCTGCATCGTTCCAGAGTGCGATTGCCGCCTCGGTGCGCTCCTTGAGCTCTTCGGCGGAATAGTTTGCAAAGGTGAAGCCGTTGCCGTGGATCGTCTTTTTCTCCTCCCAATAGGGCTTGATCGAGTCAAAGAGTCCGCCGGTCTCACGGACGACGGGGATCGCGCCGTAGCGCGAGGCGATCATCTGCGAAAGTCCGCAGGGCTCGCTCTTCGAGGGCATCAGGAAGATGTCGGTTGCCGCGTAGATGCGCTTGGAAAGATCTCTGTCATAGGTGATCAGCGCGCGCACCTTGTCGGGGAAGCTGCGCTCCAGATCGGTGAAGAAGCTTTCGTAGCGTCCCTCTCCCTTGCCCAGCACCACCAGCTGCACGTCGTTGTGCAGAATGATCTCGTAGATGCATCGGGCGATGATGTCAAGTCCCTTGTGTGCCGCCAATCTCGAGATGATGGCAAGCACGGGAATATCGTCGCGCACGGGGAGCCCAACCTCCTCCTGCAGCGCCTTCTTGCAGGCTGCCTTGCCCGCCATGGAGCGGACCGAGAATTTTGCCGCGATGGCCTTGTCGCCCTTGGGATCGTAATAGTCGTAGTCAATGCCGTTGAGAATGCCGCAGAGCTTGTGCGCGTTGGCGTTCAGGCAGGAGTCCAGCTTGTGCGCGTAGGTCGGCGTGCGGATCTCCTCTGCGTAGCGCGGGCTGACCGTGCTGACGCGGTCGGCGCATTGGATCGCCGCCTTCATCAGATTGATGCATCCGTCGTATTCCATCAGCGTGTGCTCATTCTCTCCCAGCGCGAAAACGTCGCCGAGAATCGAGAAATCGTAGATGCCCTGATATTCAATGTTGTGAATGGTGAAGACCGTGCGGATGTCGCCATAGCCCTTTCTTTGACGGTAGAGACAGTTGAGATATACCACGCTGAGCGCCGCCTGCCAATCGTGCGCGTGAAGCACGTCGGGGAAGTAGTTCAGTCGCGTCATCAGCTCCATGACCGCCATGCAGAAATATGCGTATCTTTCTCCGTCGTCAAAGAAGCCGTAAAGAGACGGCCGCTTGAAATAATATTCATTGTCGATGAAATAATAGGTCACGCCGCCGTGCTGCAGGCTGAACACGCCGCAGTACTGCTCGCGCCAGGCAAGTCTGACGTAAAAGACCGCCTCCTGCTTCATTTTTTTGCGCCACTCGTCGGATACGGCGGCATAGAGCGGAAGCACCACTCTCACGTCGGCATCTCCGGATGCAGCCAGCGCTGCGGGCAGAGAGCCGAGAACGTCACCCAAGCCTCCTGTTGCCGCAAAGGGCATTGCCTCGGCGCCTGCAAATAATATTTTTTTCATAGGTCGAAATCCTTCCTTTCGAGTTTTGTCTATTCCTTGCAGGGAAGCGTCGGGATCGCTGGGCTTGATCGGCTTTCTCAGCGGTTTCGACGCTTCTCTGCAAAGCTCTCGGCGAGCGCGGCGCAAAGCACCGCGCTCGCTCCCGTACGGCATTTCTATCCTTCCCGCCGGACACCGTAGGTGTCATTCTGAGCGCAGTCGAACTTTTTCGTCCGAGATTCCAAACGGATGCTGCGCACCCGCTTGATCCTCGCTGCGCTCGGATTTCGGCTAACGCTCAGAATGACACGGACGAAAAAGCGCAAGCCGTAAGGCGAAGCGGAATCTCGGCGGGATTCTGAGGATAGAAACAGTCATTTGAATATGGTTTTTATTATACCGTCTCGTTCTTGCCGATGAAGAACGGCATTGTCGAGTGGCCCGAAAGCTTGCGGTCATCCTTGATCACCACGTTCTTGTCGGTGATGACGCAGTTGAGCTCGGCATTCGCTCCGACATAGGTGTCCTGCAGGAGAATGCAGTTCTTGACCACGGTTCCCTTGCCGACGTGTACGTTACGGAACAGAATGCAGTTCTCCACCGTTCCCTCGATCACACAGCCGTCTGCCAGAAGGCTGTTCTTCACCTTTGCGGTGGAGGCATATTTCGTGGGCGCGCTGTTGCGGATCTTGGTGTAGATGCGGCGGTCGTCGTTGTGGAACAGATCGCGGCGCACGTCGCTCTCCAAAAGCTTCATCGAGCTTTCAAAGTATCCCTCAAGCGAGGTGATCATCGAGTAGGCTCCGTCGAACTGATATGCGCGGATCAGCTTCTTCTTGAGGTTCTTTGCGATGATGTCCTTGTGGAAGCTCTTCAAGCCTCTTGCCATTGCCTCGGACACCACGTTCTGAAGATCGGTGCGGCTGATGATCATGATGTTGGTGCTGATGGTGACGTTTCCCTTCTCGGGGCAACGGTCCTCCAGATCCACGATGCGTCCGTCGTCGTCGATCTTCAGCACGCTGACCGGCTTCTCAAAGCGATAGCTTCCCTTCTCGAGATGCTTCGTGACGATCGTCATGTAGGCACCCGACGCCACGTGATCCTCAAGCACCTTCCCCAGGTCGATGTTCAGAATGACGTCGCAATCCGAAAGCACGATGTAGTCGGTGCCGCATCGGTTGAGGAAGTTGACCGCTCCCATCAGAGCCTCGAGTCTGTTTTCGTAAAGCTTGCTCGCTGCGGCATTTTCATACGCGGTCACGTAAGGAGGCAGGATCTTGATACCGCCCGAGCGGCGAGCCAGATCCCAGTCCTTTCCGTTTCCGACGTGATCCATCAGCGATTGATAATTATAGTGCGTGATCACACCGACGTTGGTGATGTTGGAGTTGACCATGTTGGAAAGCGCGAAGTCGATCAGACGGTAGCGGCAGCCGTAGGGGATGCTTGCCATCGTGCGCTGGCGCGTCATTTCCGGAATGCTTTGATCGTGAATATTCGAAAAGATCAATCCTGCTGCAGTCATGTTGCGATACCTCCCTTACATTTCCGAGATCATGGATCCGGCGGGGATCTTCTTCCCGTCGGGAACCTTGACGTCGGCTCCGACCACGGTGACGTCGGTTGCCGTCATGCGGTATTCTCCCACCGTTGCGTTCTCGCCCACGGTGACGTTCTCGTCCAGAATCGAATAGCGCACCGTTGCGCCTGCCTTGACAACGACGCCCTTCATCAGGACACTGTCCTCGACGATCGCGCCCTTTTCCACGGTGACGTCGGGACCGAGCACACTGTTGCGCACGATGCCGCAGAGGTTGGCACCCGCGGTGATCGAGGAATTTTCCACGATCGCGTCCTCTCCAACGAACTGCGGAGCCTCCGCGCCGTGACGGCTGTAGATGCGCCAGCCCTCGTCAAGCAGCGAGAGCGCGGGCTTCTCGCCCAGCAGATCCATGTTCGCCTCCCACAGGGAGCGGATGGTTCCCACGTCCTTCCAATAGCCCTCGAAGGGATATGCCATCATCTTTTCGCCTGCGGCAAGCATGTTCGGGATGATGTTCTTGCCGAAGTCGTTTGCCGAGTCGGGATTCTTGCTGTCCTCCTCGAGATACTTCTGCAACTTGTCCTTGGTGAAAATGTAAATACCCATCGACGCCTTGGTGCTGTCGGGGTTCTTCGGCTTTTCCGAGAATTTGTAGATCGAGCCGTCCTCGTTCGTGCTCATGATGCCGAAGCGGCTTGCCTCCTCGATCGGAACGTCGATGACGCCGATCGAGCAGGGGGTCCCCGTCAGCTTGTGGAAATCAAGCATCTTGGCGTAGTTCATCTTGTAGATATGGTCGCCCGACAGGATCAGAACGTACTTCGCGTCGTAGCGATTGATGAACTCCATGTTCTGCCAGATGGCGTTTGCCGTGCCCTTGTACCAGTCGGCGTGCTGATTGCCCTGGTAGGGCGGCAGGATCTTGACACCGCCAAAGGTGCGGTCGAGATCCCAGGGGAGTCCGTTTCCGATATAGTCGTTGAGAAGCAGGGGTTGGTACTGCGTCAGGACACCGACGGTGTCGAGTCCCGAGTTGATGCAGTTGGAAAGCGTGAAATCAATGATGCGGTACTTACCGCCAAAGGAGACCGACGGCTTTGCCGTTTTTTGAGTCAATGCGTAAAGACGGCTTCCCTGACCGCCCGCCAACAGCATGGCAACGCATTCTTTTTTCTTGAACATAGCTTGTGAAACCTCCTGTGTATATAGTGAATTTTATTAGTATCGGATTGCGCGAGGTCGTGCTGCTTTTCAGTTCGCCTCCTTGCTCTGCGCCCTCTTCCTCAGTGCCTTGCGCACGCAGCGGAAGATCATGGCACTCATTGGGGCGACGCGGATGCGGATGGCCCTGCCGTAATTGCGGAGCAGTGCCGGCTCGGTCTTGTAGCGTCCCGGATTGGTGCGCCCGCCGCCTCCGTATCTCTCGCAGTCGGTGTTGAAGACTTTTTTTTAGATGTTGTCTTTGGGAACGGCAAGCAGAAAATCTGCGCGCTCCACGGGCGTGAAGTTGAGCAGAACGATCAGCTCCCTTCCCTTTTCGTCCTTGCGACGGTAGGAATAGATGCTCTGCTCTCCGTTGTCGGCATCGATCCACTCAAAGCCGCCCCATTCGCCGTCTCTTTGCCAGAGCGCGGGCTGCTCAAGATAGAAGTGGTTGAGCTCGGCATGGAAGAGCTGCATCGCAGCATGGTTGGGATAATCGAGCAAAAACCATTCGATCTCGCCCTCAAAATCCCATTCGCGGAACTGTCCGATCTCGTTGCCCATGAACGAGAGCTTCTTGCCGGGGTGTGTCATCATATAGGTCATGAACACACGCTCGCCCGCGAACTTTTGATCGTAATCTCCCGGACAGCGATCCAGGAGCGAGAGCTTTCCGTGCACCACCTCGTCGTGCGAGATCGGAAGCACGTATTGCTCCCCGAAGGCATAGGTGATCGAAAAGGTCAGCTTGTTATGGTGATATTTGCGCCAGAGCGGATCCTCCAGCAGATAGGAAAGCGCGTCGTTCATCCAGCCCATGTTCCATTTGAGCGAGAAGCCGAGTCCGCCGCCCTCGAAGTGCGTCAGATTCGCCCATGCGGTCGATTCCTCCGCGATCATCATGACGTCGGGCAGGTCGCGCGCCAGCGCGCCGTTCAGCTTTTGGAAGAAGGCGATCGCCTCCAGGTTCTTGTTGTCGCCGTGGACGTTGGGGACCCATTCGCCGGGACGGCGGTCGTAGTCCAGATAGAGCATTGACGCCACCGCGTCGACACGCAGTCCGTCCAGATGGAATTTTTCGATCCAGAAATAGGCGTTGGAGATCAGGAAGCTTTGCACCTCCTCGCGTCCCACGTCAAAGCAGCGCGTGCCCCACGTGTGATGCTCCATGCGATCGACTCCCTGATATTCATACAGCGGTTGTCCGTCAAATTCATACAGTCCGTGCGCGTCCTTCGGGAAGTGCGCGGGTACCCAGTCGAGAATGACGCCGATGCCCGCCTCATGCATGGTATCCACAAACGCCATCAGATCCTTCGGCTCTCCGAAGCGTGAGGTCGCGGCGTAGTATCCACAGACCTGATAGCCCCAAGAGCCATCAAATGGATGCTCGGCTACGGGAAGAAGCTCTACGTGCGTGTAGCCCATCTGCTTTGCATAAGGTGCCAGCTCGTCCGCAATCTCGCGGTAGTTCAGATAATTATCGCCGTCTTTGGTGGTTTTGCCGCCGCGGGTCTTCCATGAACCGAGATGTACCTCG
>JAZSJS010000173.1:0-13637 GCA_045534435.1 Eubacteriales bacterium | reverse complement strand
GAGGGAGAGGGGAGCTTTTGCAAAAGCTCCCCTCTCCCTCGCGCTCCCTCTCCCCGCAAAACCTTTTCAAAAGGGTTGCGGGGAGAGTTTTTTGGCGCACGTGGTTGTTTTTTTATTATACGTATGCGATAAAAGATGCGCAAGTTTCTTAAATGATGATCTCCAACGCGTCGCGGTCGGGAAGGGTGGGGTAGGTATCGTCGAGGCGGTCGGAATACCAATACGCCACCGAGGAGATGTCTTCCTGCAGGGGGTTGAAACGGTTGTTGCTTCTCCAGCCCAGCGCCTGTACGGTCACGCGCAGATCCTCGTTGAAATAGATCGGATCGTTGATATGCCAGCGGTACATATCGAAATAGAGCTGTGAGAGGTATACGCCATTGGTGTCGCTGACCTTGTGCAGACCGCTGTACGGGGAAGAGAATTCGGCGTATTTTCCGCCAACCTCAAAGCAATACGCGCCGCAGAAATAGTCCTCGGTGCCGGTGCCGCAAATGGTGGGGAACTCCTTGTTGCCGTCGATGTAGAACTTGACCTCGCCCTCGCCCCACCAGCCGTTGGTCTTGGAGCCCCAGTGCAAATACGTACCTACGTAGTGACCTTTTCCCTTGATATTGTCGAGAATGGTGTAGACTTCCTTGTAGGGAAGGGGATTGACGCGGCGGAACTGCGCGTGGAAATAGAGTGAGTCGGGGCTGATCTCCTTTTCCTCGCAATCGATCTGATAGTAGACCACGCATTTCTCATCACCGATGTTCTCAAGCGTGAAGCGGAAGGAGCGGAAATAGGGCATTTCGAAGTAGCAGTTAAAGCCGTTACGCGGATTGACGCACATGGCGAGGCTGTAGAGTGGGCGGAAGGTCGTGTTGTCGGCACTTGCGAAGAAGTCCGACAGCGGTGCCTCAACGGCGGGATTTTCGGCACCGTCAAAATAGATACGCAGGATCAATTGTCGTGCGCGCTGAGAATTGTCGGTGATCCAGAAATGCTTGATGGCGCCCTGTCCCTTGACGTCCGCGAGCGTTCTTTTTTCGCCCGGCTCGAGCCAGATCTTGGGACTGACCTTCCAGCCCTGCCCAAGCTCCCGCGCGGCGGGAGTTCCTTCGGTTGCCATGGCACCCGCACCCTTGGCACCGGTGAAGTTTTCGGGGGAGATGGAAAAGCTGCGTATGTTTTTCTTGGTTGTCAGTTGATTTAACATTTTGTTTCCTCCGATCAAAATTTGATATTGCTATTTTAGCACGGATGTGTTATAATATAAATGACTTTTGTTGTTCTAAATTTAACATTTCTTGCTGAGGTGCTTATGAGCTTTGAAATTCGGGAATTGAATCCCTATGTTCGTCTCGCCACGCGGAGTCGGTTGCGCGCGGGGCATGAGATCGGTCGGCGGGTGCTGTTTGACTATGAATTGATCTACGTGGAGTCGGGGACTTTTACCCTGATGTATGACGAACGTGAATATCGGTGCTCCGAGGGGCAGTTTCTTTTGCTGCGCCCGGGGATTCCGCACGCCTTTTTGGGCTTGAAGCAAGAGGTCTCGCAGCCGCATATCCATTTTGATTTCACTGCCACGGCGGACAGTCCCCGGATTCCGATTTCATTCAAGGACATCGACTCCTTTTCGGAGTCCGAACGTAATCTGATCGCGCGCGACGTCTTTGAGGGGGCTCCCCGTCAGCCTCTGATTTCTTTTTGCGACCGTGACGGGGCTTTGCAGCTTTTTTATGAGGTCATACATCATCAGAAAAACGCGCCGTTGCTTGCAAAGGCGAGCCTTGTGATGCTTCTTGTGCGCATGATCGAGGCTGGCTTTTCGGATTGCTTGCGCGAGGAGGAAAGAAGCTGCTGCGCAGCACAGGCGATCAAGGATTATCTGGATGCGGGCCATGGCTTTGACGCGCGGCTGGAGGATCTGGAAAAGATGTTTTCTTATAGCCGATATCATTTGGAACGTCTGTTTCGGGAGCGTTACGGTATTGGTGTGATCGCATATCGCAATCGACTGCGGATGGAGGCGGCGAGGGAGCTTTTGCGGTTCGAGTCGGTCACGGCGGTGGCGGAGCGGCTGGGGTTTTCCTCAATCTACGTTTTCAGCCGTGCGTATCGACGTCACTTCGGGAGGTCTCCGAGTGACTCGCGCGGCGACCGAAAGGCTTGAGATGCCGTTTTTGTTTCTTGAAAATGGAAATATATGGCAAAAATTGCCTTTTTGTGCAATTTGCGAGGATGTAGAAAAAAAGAGCTCAAAATTGTGTAGAATGCACAACCATCCTGCCGCTTTTGAGATCAAACGACAAAACGAACCCTATTTTTTGTGAGTAAATATAATTTACTTTTTTGAAAATATGACTTTTTTGATGAAAATATCGTTGAAAAAATGAACAAAAATTAAGGATTTTGGCGGGATTGTTAACAAAAATGCCGTAAATAAAATTTACCACGAGCAAAAAACGGTCGATTTTAAACGAAATGTAAACAAAAAAGGTTGTAAACTTTTTGAAACTTCTGTTTGTCGAAGTGATGAATTTTGTGCCGAAAAGGTGAAAAAGGCCGATTTTTTCGTGCGCGGTTTTGCTTGACAAAAAAACGATTTTGTGGTATGATTATTCTATCAAAATGGGGGGAAGTCTGCCCTTTTGCGGGTGGGCTGAACGCTTTTGCGCCGCTTTTGAGTTTTTGCGTGTGTCCTTTTGTGTCGGGGATCGCGCAAAAATCTTTCTTGCGTGCGCGTGCGCGCCCTGTTTGTGCCGGGATCCGAGCGGCTTTTGCGGCTTTGGTGTCGGTTGCAAAATCAAAACGGGGAGAACCCCATTATTTCAGTTTGCAGGAGGAAACGCAAATGAGAAAAACGAAGTTCACAAGAATTGCTTGTTTCGCTTTGGCGTTCATGTTTCTTGTGAGTACCGCCGTCGTGGCTGTCAGCGCAGCAGACGGATCCGCAGTCACGGACAAGTCGATTGAGGATTACGGTGACGAACTGAACACGATCTCCTATCGGGAGTACATCGAGAAGTACGCCACGTATTTCCAAAATCCCACCGCGGCCGAAACAAAGACATTTGACGCCTTTTCCGATTGGACCTTCGTGCGGGAAGACGGAGTTGCAATCACTCTGGATGGCGACAAGTGGACAATGATCGTTTACGACAGATTCAACGAGGACGAGAACGGCAATCCCGTCGTGCTCGCGACCTATGAGTCTGTGGAAGCGGCTGTCGCGGCAGGCTACAAGAAGGAGACTCTGGTCTACGTGGAAGAGATCGGTGGCAAGAAGGCGCTCTATACGCCCAGCCTCGGCTCGGTCACGTGGTCGCTGGATTTCTCCGGCAAGGGAATTGCCGAGGGACTGTACAGCATTGAGCTGCTGTATTATCCGATCGTCGGCAAGGCCGCTGCGATCGAACGCGAGTTCTATATCAACGGCGACGTTCCGTTCTCCGAGGCGCGCGCATTGAGCTTTGCAAAGCTTTGGTCTGCGTTCAAGCCCGACGAGAAATCGCCCCTGACCGCAACCTATACTCTCAAGAAGGGCGACGCGTTGGATACCGTCGTCAGTGAAGCTGTTGCCGCAGGACTGAGCTGCAAGGCTTCCGAGGACGGAAAGTCTGTGACGGTTGACCGTCCCATGGTCATCACGCAGGCGATCTATGAGTATCTCGAAAAATACGGTCTGCGCTTCTTCATCACCGACGCAAACACCAATGAGCTGCGTCCCACCATGGTGCAGACGCCCGAGTGGACCAGCTTTGCGATGCGTGACAGCGGCGGATTCTTCAGTGATGATTTCGGCTTCCTTCTCACTCCCGACGAGAACGGCAAGATCACCATCACGATGGACGGCGTCAACGAGAGCATGGCTTTGGCGGAGATCCGCATCAAGCCTTATGTCAAGGCGCAGTCCTATGCCGACTATCTGGCTTCTATTAAAAATAATGTAGGAAACCTCAACGAGGGAACCGGCACCGTGAAGATCGAGGCGGAGCTTGGCACCAAGACCTCCACCAACGGTGTTTATCCGATCGAGGACCGCACCTCTCCCTTGACCTCTCCCTCGGACACCTCCCGCGTGGTGCTGAACACCGTCGGTACCGAGAAGTGGGCAATGCCCGGTCAGTGGGTGGAATACAAGTTCAACGTCGACGGCTCGGGCATGTACGAGATCTACAGCCGCTACAAGCAGAGCTACCTCGACGGTATGTACGTCAGCCGTTTGCTTTCGATTTATACTAATTATGAAAGCGAAGCCGCCTACAAGGAGGCATTCGGAACGACCGCCGGCTACTACAACGGAACTCCCTTTGCAGAGGCAGCCGAGCTTCGTTATGACTACGGAACGAAGTGGCAGGTGACGGGATTGACCAACGGAACCGACGCTGACGGTGACGGTGTTGCCGAAACCTATCAGATCTATTTCCGCGAGGGCGTGACCTACACCCTGCGTTGGGACATCACCCTCGGCTCGATGGGCGAGATCGTTCAGAAGATCGAAAACTCGCTGAATGCGCTCAACGCCGACTACCTGAGCATCATCAAGCTGACGGGTACCGAGCCTGACGATTACCGCGACTATAACTTCGCACGCTTGCTTCCCGATACGCTGATCGACATGATGCAGCAGGCGAAGAACCTCGAGGAGATCTCCAACTTCCTCAAGGAAACCGCCGACACCGCGTCGAGCTACACCGGAACCTGTGACCAGCTGGTCGATTTGCTCCGTAAGCTGGCTTACGACGAGGATGAAATCGCAAAGAACCTGGACAACTTCAAGAGCTACGTCGGTAACCTCGGTACCTTCCTGACCGACGCAAAGACGCAGCCCCTGCAGCTTGACTACATCATGATCCAGCCCGCCTCCGCTGAGGAGCCCAAGGCTGCGGCAGGCTTCTTCCAGACCTTCTGGCACGAGTGCAAGAGCTTCTACCAGAGCTTCAAGCGCGACTATAACAGCATGGGTGCAATGGACGACGGCACGACCGACAGAAGCGTGGACGTATGGCTTGCATACGGACGTGACCAGTCGCAGGTCATTCGTAACATGACCACCAACAAGTTCACCCCCAGCACGGGAATTGCCGTGAACCTGAAGCTGGTCAGCGGCGGAACGCTGCTGCCTTCGATCCTTGCCGGCATGGGTCCTGACGTTTATCTCGGACTTGCCGACGAGACCGTCATCAACTACGCGATCCGCGGAGCTCTGACGAACATCGAGGACATGGAGGGCTTTGACGAAATGGTGGACGAATGCTTCACCAGAGCGGCAATGCTTCAGCTCGAGATCGCGGATGCAGACGGTGACGTTCACACCTACGGTCTCCCCGAGACGCAGACCTTCCAGATGATGTTCGTTCGTTTGGATATTCTGTATGAGGTGGGAATCGAGATCCCCAAGACCTGGGATGATATTTACACCGCACAGTCGATCCTCGAGTCGAACAACATGGAGATCGGTGTGACCACCAACTACAAGATCTTCCTCTATCAGGCAGAGGGTGACCTCTATGCCGACGAGGGTATGAGAATCAACCTCGATTCCGTGAAGGGTCTGGCTGCATTCGAAGAGATGTGTAACATGTTCACCCAGCACTCCTTCCCCTATTCCTACAACCCAGCAAACCGTTTCAGAACCGGTGAGATGCCGATCATCATCGCCGACTACACCGGACTTTATAACCAATTGAAGGTTTTCGCAACCGAGATCGAGGGTAAATGGGCGTTCGTTCCCGTTCCCGGAACCCTCTATGAAGACGGAAGCATCAACAACACCACCGACTCCACCGTTGCAGCAGTCGTCATGATCTCCGGCACCGAGGACAAGGGTGCTGCATGGGAATTCATGAAGTGGTATACGGGTGCTGAGGCACAGGCTGATTACGCAAACGAAATGGTTGCCATCATCGGTGACTCCGCAAAGCATCCCACCGCAAACCGCGTTGCTCTCGAGACCATGCCCTGGACGCAGTCCGAGTATGAGGAGGTTGCAAAGCAGTTTGAGAACCTCGCGGCGATCCCCAACTACCCCGGTAGTTACTTCATCGGACGTCATGCAAACTTCGCGTTCCTCGCAGCGCTGAATGATGACGCAGACCCGACCACCGAGATCCTCAGCTACATCAACACCATCAACAAAGAGATCACCCGTAAGCGTGAAGAGTTCCAGCTCGAAACGCTTGAGATCGGTCAGACCCTGGCTTCCAAGAGAATGAACCAGGCGATGAACGCGATCGCAAATCTGTCCGACAAGTACATTGCCGAGGGCGACACCAGATACGCCGAGGCAATCGAAGCCGCCAAGTATGCTGTAGCCAATCAGAAGATTGCTCAACTGGATGAAGCGGCAAATATGTTTGAGGTGATTCTGAATGACATTTGGGACAAACAGATGATCGACGTCACGAAGGTGAACGGTCAGGTCATCACCATGCCCAGCTATTACAAGAATGTCTGCAAGCAGACTGCCGAGACCAAGAACGGCGGTTACAGAATCGATAGCCTCAATGAGCAGCAGTTAGTGTATTTCATCAGCGAGTGTCTGAAGGACGCCGCGGATGCGCTTGCTTCTTATTAATAAACCGCTTCATGAAAATACTTCAGTAAGGAGAAAGAGCAATGTCAGCAAAAACAGCAGAATATAAAGCTGTTGCCAGAAAGGATTTGACATACGGACAATGGATCCGCAAGGAAATGAAGCGCAACTGGGTAGCATATCTTCTGATCCTGCCCTACGTGCTTGTGTTCACCCTGTTCACCGTCGTCCCCGTCCTTCTTTCGGTGGTCATCAGCTTTACCAACTTCAACATGCTCCAGATGCCCGACATCGTCTGGATCGAAAACTACATCAATCTGTTCTTCGCAGATGACGTATTCCTCACCGCTTGTACCAACACCTTTATCTTTGCAGCCATCGTAGGACCGGCATCGTACCTGATGTCGTTCCTGGTTGCATGGTTCATCAACGAGCTTTCCCCCCGTATCCGTTCGATCGTTACCCTCATCTTCTATTCGCCTTCCATCGCAGGTCAGGTGTATTTGATTTGGGGTACGCTCTTCTCGGCGGACTCCAAGGGTTGGGCAAATGCCGTGCTGATGGAGATCGGTGTTCTGACCGAGCCGCACAAGTGGTTCCAGGATGCCAACACGGTCATGCCTTTGTGTATCATCGTGGCACTGTGGACCTCTCTGGGTACCTCGTTCCTGTCCTTTATCGCAGGTTTGCAGGGCGTTGACCGCTCTCTGTACGAGGCGGGTGCCGTGGACGGTGTCAAGAACCGTTGGCAGGAGCTTTGGTACATCACGTTGCCCAGCATGAAGCCTCAGCTGATGTTCGGTGCAATCATGGCAATCACAGGTTCGTTCGGTTTTGGTGCGGTCGTTACCGCTCTTGCAGGCTTCCCGTCTGTCGACTACGCGGCGCATACCATTATGCACCACCTCGAGGACTACGGTGGACAGCGTTATGAAATCGGTTATTCTTCGGCAATCGCAACGGTGCTCTTCCTGATCATGGTGGGCGCGAATGCAGTGGTCAAGAAAGCCATCTCGAAGGTAGGTTCGTAATATGGCAAAATTAAGAACAAGAAAACATAAGGTTGTCCTCTCGCGTTCGGCGGGAGGTGATGCCGGCATTACCGTCATGCTCACCCTGTTGGGTGCCTTCATGCTGTTGCCGATGATTTACGTTGTCAGCCAATCGCTCAAGCCTTTGGATGAGTTGTGGATGTATCCTCCGAAATTCCTCGTGAGCCGTCCCAACCTCGGAAACTATCGAGATCTGTTCACGCTGATGAACGACTCCTGGGTGCCTTTCTCGCGCTACGTGTTCAACACGATTCTGACCTCTGTCGGCGGAACCTTCGGACACCTCTTCATTGCCTCCATGGCAGCATATGCGCTTGCAAAGATCAAGTTCCCGGGCGGCAAGTTCGTCTTCAAGACGATCCAGACTTCGTTGATGTTCCACTCGACCGTCACCGCGATCACCAGCTTCATCATCATGAGTGCGCTGCACATGATCGATACCTATTGGGCAATCATCATTCCCGCATGGGGCTCGACTCTGGGTCTGTACCTGATGAAGCAGTTCATGGATTCCGCGGTTCCCGACACGGTGCTGGAAAGTGCCCGTCTGGACGGTGCGAGTGAGATCCGCACCTATTGGACGATCGCGATGCCCATGGTTAAGCCCGCGTGGCTGACGCTGATCATCTATTCGTTCCAGGGACTCTGGAACGCAGGTGCTTCCACCTACATCTATTCTGAGCAGCTCAAATCCATCAACTACGCAATTTCGCAGATCACCGCCGGCGGTATCAAGCGTCAGGGTGCATCGGCTGCAGCGACCGTGTTGATGATGGCGGTACCGATTCTGGTATTCGTAATTTCCCAGTCGAACATCATCGAAACGATGGGTTCGAGTGGTATGAAGGACTAAAAGGAGGGCAATATGAAAAGAATTACATCTGTTTTGTTGCTCGTATTGTCTCTCTTGATGATCGTTTCTGCGATGACCGTGGGTGCGAGCGCATCCTCGGCATATCAGACCTACACCTATTCGATCAACGGCGACGCGCTTTATTCTCCCGATGCCTATTCGGCAAACAAATCGGTTTCCTATACGCAAATGGGCTTGGACGTGAACCTGAACAACCCCAGCGACCTGGTGACCGACTCGAGAGAAAAGGTTTATATCGCCGATACGGGCAACAACCGTATCGTGGTGCTCAGCCGTTACTTCGAGTTTGAGTTTGAAATTTCCACGTTCATCAACGGACAGGGAAATGAGGACGCCCTGCTGGCACCGCAGGGAGTGTTCGTCACCGACGAGGCGATCTGGGTCTGCGACACCGACAAAAACCGTTTGGTTCGCTTTGACCTGGAGGGTAACTTCGAGGCGATCATTGATGCTCCCGAGAGCCAGCTGCTCGGTCAGGATGACGTCTACAAGCCGGTCGCAATGGCGATCGACCAATACGGCAGAATCTACGTGGTTTCCTCCACGACCTACCAGGGTATCATCGTGCTTGACCCCAACGGTCAGTTCGTCGGCTTTGTCGGCGCACAGGCTGTCGTGATCGACGCATGGGAGATCTTCTGGAGAAGATTCCAGACCGAGGATCAGAAAAAGAGATCCGAGCTCTTCGTTCCTACCGAATATAACAACATCACGATCAACGACGAGGGCTTCATTTACGTCACCTCCTCCTCGATCGAGGATGAAAAGGTAGAGGATGCGATCCTGGGCAAGAGCAAGAGCGGCACCGACCTGCCGGTCAAGTTGCTCAACCCCGCAGGAGACGAGATCATGAAGCGTAACGGCTTCTGGCCTCCGGCCGGTGAGATCCAGTTCATGAGCAAGGTTTCGACCTACGACGGCGTTTCCAAGATCACCGACGTTGCAGTCGGTCCCGAAAAGACCTGGACGATCATCGACTCCAAACGTAACAAGATCTATACCTACGACTTCAACGGTAACCTCTTGTTCGCCTTCGGTGACAAGGGCTCGATGCTGGGAAGTATCACCAGCATCAAGGCTGTGACCTATCAGGACGACACCATGCTCGTGCTTGACAAGGGAAGCAACAATATCATCGTTTATGAGCGCACCGAGTACGGCGATCTTCTGATCAGCGCGATCGCGGCAGAGAACTCGCTGGACTACAACTACGCAATCGCTTGCTGGGAGTCGGTGCTGCAGAGAAACTCCAACTTTGACGCCGCTTACGTCGGTATCGGTAACGCCCTTTACCGTAGCGGTGATTTCGAGGAATCGCTGGAATATTACGAGACGGCTTATGACGTCGACAACTGGTCGAACTCCTACAAGGAGGTCCGCAAGGAGTGGATGTCCTCGTGGTTCATCGTGTTGCTGATCGTGATCATTCTGGGCATCGTTCTCGTGGTCAAGTTCTTCGGCTGGGCCGCAAAGGTCAACAAGCGCGTGGCAACCGACGGTAAGGCTCGCAAGACCTTCGGTCAGGAGCTGCTGTACGGCTTCTACGTCATGTTCCATCCGTTTGACGGCTTCTACGACCTCAAGCATGAGCACCGCGGATCGGTTCGCGCATCCTTGGTCTACATTGCGCTGACCATCGTCGCGTTCTTCTATCAAAGCATCGGTCAGGGCTACGTGCTCAATCCCACGGGAAGGTATTCCACCATCTGGGCACAGTGCATCTCTGTTTTGGTTCCTTTGATGCTCTTCGTGCTTGCAAACTGGTGTCTGACCACGCTGTTTGAGGGTGAAGGTAGCTTCAAGGACATCTTCATCGCAACCTCCTACAGCTTGCTCCCCGTGATCATCCTGACCATCCCGGTGACCTTCTTCTCGAACTTCGTCACCACCACCGAGGTGGGCATCATTTCCACCATCGGAGTCTTCTCCTTCATTTGGTTGGGCCTGCTCATCTTCTTCGGAACGATGGTCACGCACGACTATTCGATGGGCAAGAACGTCATCACCGTTCTGGGAACGGTCGTGGCAATGGCTTGTATCGTATTTATC
The DNA here is from genome assembly GCA_045534435.1 of Eubacteriales bacterium. Classification (GTDB taxonomy): domain Bacteria; phylum Bacillota; class Clostridia; order Oscillospirales; family CAG-272; genus UMGS1865. The sequence goes on along the minus strand of JAZSJS010000173.1, from coordinate 3,136 downwards.
GTTCTTTTGTTCAGCATGCTTCTCACGAAGCTGGTCAGCTTGGTCACCAATATCATCACCGAGCTGCAATACCGTGCGTAACGACGACAGGAGGTTAGAAAATGAAATTATATAATAGAATACTTTCGACACTCTTGGCAGTCGTTCTCTTGATCAGCGGAATGGTGGTTGGCGTGTCCGCAGCGGACGCGTCCGCCCCCAGCAACCAAAGCTCCGACAAGGTGATTGAAAGCACGTACGTTGGAACGGTTTACAAAACCCCCGAGGAAAAGCTCGCCAGCATGAAGCTGATGATGACGAAGGACGGCTATGAGCTGTACATCGACTCTATCAGCGGCGAATCCGCAACCCGCGAGATCGCAACGGGCAACATTCTGTTCTCGAATCCGTATGACGTTGCATCCTCGATCGGCTCCGACGCGACCAAGAAGCAGATCCTCTCTCAGATCATCATTCAGTACATTGACAACGGTACGACCAAGTACCTGTACAGCTTTGAAGAGGCTGCGATGCGTCAGCAGATCAACGTTCTCAACATCAAGAACGGTGTCCGTGTGGAATACACCATCGGACGTGAGGAAACCAGAAAGCTGGTTCCGAGATGGATCTCCGACACAAGCTTCCAGAAGTTCATCAAGGGTCCTATGGATAAGGCTCTGGAAAAGGGAGACATTCTGCCCTTCTACCATCAGAAGTTTATTTTGATGTATCAGGCGCAAAGACTGTCGGATAAGAAGTCCAAGAAGGCGAGAACCGAGCTTTTGAACAAGTATCCGATTTGCGAAAAGATGGACATTTGGGTCATCCAATCCGACATTCTGGACGTTGAGGTCAACTGGTGCGAGGCTTACGTCAAGGCATACTGCGAGGACTACACCTTCGAGCAGATGGATGCCGACCACGCCGAGACCGGTTACGTTGCTCCCGACGAGCAGTATCCTCTGTTCAAGATGGCTTTGGAATATTCTTTGGACAAAAACGGTCTGCGCGTGACGCTGCCTTGTAACGGCTTGCGTTACGACATGACGGCATATACGCTGGAGAATTTCAGTGTCCTGCCTTATATCGGTGCAGGTAACAGCCAGAACGCGGGTATTTACAACGCGGACGGCGAAAAGTGCAACGGTTACAACTTCTATCCCGACGGCTCGGGCTCTCTGTTCGACTATGAGCAGCTGGATACGAGCTCGACCACCACGGTGCGCGGTAAGGTTTACGGAACCGACTACGCATACCACCAGATCTCGGGTACTTACCAGAAGACCGTACGTTATCCTGTTTACGGATCGGTAGCAGCCGAAAAGATCTACAACATCAAGTTTGCATCCACGCTCGTTCTTGACGAGAAGACCCTTGAGATCCAGAAAAATTCCGACGGCACGGTCATGACGACGCCGGACGTCAATAACTATGAGCTCCGTGTTTCCAATACGGTCATGGATATTGTCGAAATTGAGGAATATATCACGGAAAAACTGCTTGGAACTCTGACGCAGACGCGTGCTGAGATCGAGCAGACAGCAGAGATCTACGAGCGCGGCTACGTGGCAGTGATCGAAGAGGGTGAGTCTCTCGCAGATATCGCAACCTACCACGCGGGTGCGTTGAGTGACTACAACTCCATGATGAACTACTTCAACCCGAAGCCGAAGGACAGCTACGACCTGGCTGACTCGATCTCGGTCACCGGTAGCTCCTCCTGGACGGTCGTTTCCGACCGTAAGTACACGGGAAGCATCACGATTCACTATCAGATGCTGACCGACAAGAACATCGGCAAGGCAGCGCAGGAAGAAAACGCTTCCTATCGCTATTACGACACCACGTGGCTCGGCATGGCTGAGGCATACCGCGATTCTCTGATCGCTTCGGGTCAGCTCAAGAAGATGACCGCTGAGGAGACCGAGGACAACATTCCTCTGTACCTCGAGGCATTCGGCGCACTGCCGACCATTCAGCAGATCGCGACCGTTCCCGTGGAGGTCATGACCCCCCTGACCACCTTTGAGAACGTGTATCAGATGTATGAGGCACTTTCTCAGCAGGGCATCAAGAACATCAACTTCAAGCTCAACGGCTTTGCAAACGGCGGCGTGACCTACTCCACCGTTCCCTCGAAGCTGAAGTGGGAGAAGGCAGTCGGTGGAGCGGACGGCTTCAAGGAGCTGATCGCAAAGGCTGCACAGATCAACGAGAGCGGAACCGCACATCTCGGACTTTACCCCGATTTCGATTTCGCTTACATTCAGATGAACACACTGTTTGACGATACCAACCTCAAGAAGGATGCGGTCAAGACGATCGACAACCGTTATTCCTCTCTCAGACAGTACAGTGCGACGCAGCAGACCTACACCAGCTTCTATCAGCTGGCAGTCTCGCCCTCGCGTTACAGCAAGTTCTATGAAAAGCTGATCAAGAACTACGAGGAGTACGGTCTGAAGACCATGTCGGTTGCCTCCTTGGGAACCGCATTGAACTCCGACTTCGACGAGGATGATCCTTACAACCGTGAGGACAGCAAGGATTACACCGTGCAGGCATTCCAGGATCTGAAGGTAGCAGGCTACAGCCTGATGTCCGAGGGTGCAAATGCTTACAGCTGGGGATACCTTGACCACATCATCAACGTTGACCTTGACTCGAGCCGTTACATCAAGTCGAGTGCTTCGGTACCCTTCATCGGTGCGGTGCTGCACGGCTACGTACAGTTCGCCGGCACGCCGTTCAACAAGGAAGGCGACACCGACTATGCGCTCCTCCGTGCAATCGAGAACGGCGCAGGACTTTACTTCATTCTTTCCTATCAGAACACCCAGGAGCTGAAGGAGGACTTCCTGCTCAGCCAATACTATTCGGTTCGTTACGACATTTGGGAAAAGGACGTTGCTTCCTACTATAACAAGCTCAACGGCCTGCTCAAGGACGTGCAGAACAAGGAAATCATTTCGCACAGCTTCCTGATCGGTCAGCGTGTTCTTGACCGCGACGAGATGGAAGAAGAGCTGAAGGCAAAGCTGGAGGCTGCCGCAGAGGCTGAAAAGCAGAAGCAAGAGCAGATCGAGACCGAAAAGGTCCTCTCGGTTGCAAATGCTTGGCAGAAGGCCGAGAATGCGACCAAGTCGGATCGTAGCCA
>JAZSJS010000060.1:0-6641 GCA_045534435.1 Eubacteriales bacterium | reverse complement strand
GCGATAATCTACACAAAACAATCCCTCAGTCAGCTTCGCTGACAGCTCCCTTTACACAAGGGAGCCTTTGACACAAGACATTCTACGCTGAATTTTTATTTGCTTTCTGCTCATCGGCAAAGCCTTTATGGAACCCCGCCACTATGGCGGGGTTTTCGTCTTACAAAAAACAAGGGGCTGATTCGTTCAGCCCCTTGTTGCTCTCAATCCACGATCGGCAACCCCGATTCTAAAAGTGCCCAATCCTCGTAATATTCTTGCAAAAAATCCGCTTTGCCCTGTTCTGTGTACTCCCTGATATGCGCAGCGCCATCCTTCATCACAACATACTCCTCCTTGACACCCGTCCAAGTTTTTCTGGGAGAAGGCACCATAAATCCCGCCTTTCGTTGAACAGCACTTTTTTCGTATTTGCGATTGATCTCCGAAGCCTCCAACCACATCTCTTCCAATTCCTCGCTGCTTAACATTCGATATTCAGACAATTGCAGCTCTACCCACAGCGTGTTGGTGTTATGGTGATATTTGCTGCTCATGCTTTCATCTGTCTTCCATCGCGGGTGATCTTCGGTCAAAATGTGATTCAGAACCACATAATCGTAGTCTGTATCAATCCGATAATAAATCTTAACGAATTCGCCTGCGGCAAAGCCGCTGTTCCAAACCCAATCGGAAATACTGGAAACATGGCAAGAAACGCCGTTGATAACCGCATCCCATTCCCGAAATTCCCAGTTGTTTTCATCCACCGTATCGATATATTCTTCCGATACAACCGCGTCAGGATCGATGGATTTCGCAAACGCAAGGATCTCCTCATAGGAATGATGTCTTTTCGTCCATCCTTCGGGAGGATTGTAGGCGCAAGACGATAAACACAGCAATAACGCGAAGCATAACAGCAAGGTCACAATTCGTTTCATAAAATCCACCTCCTTTGTTTATAATAGTAGCACACATTTTCAAAAAAGTCAAGCACGGCAGTATAATTTTCTTCCTGCGACAAATACTAACAGGGCGATAGAACAACCAAATCGTAGAGACGTTCTTTGAACGCCCGAGGGTGAACACCGTTCGCCCCTACAATCGTATTTGCGAAAAGGAGATTTTTATATATGAAAGCAACAGGAATTGTGAGAAGAATCGACGACCTCGGCCGCGTCGTGATCCCGAAAGAAATCAGAAGAACCATGCGTATCCGCGAGGGCGACCCGCTGGAGATCTACACCGACCGCGAGGGCGAGGTCATTTTCAAGAAATATTCCCCCATGGGCGAGTTGACGTCCTTTGCGGCGCAATATGCAGAGACGCTGCACAAAACCTGCTCCCTTTCGGTCGTCATTTGCGACCGTGATGCCGTTGTCGCCTGCTCGGGCGTGCCTCGCAAGGATTACACCGACAAGGCGCTTTCGGCAGAGCTGGAGCAGATCATCGAGAGTCGCTCGCTCTATTTCCACAAGGAAGAAAACGACCCCATTCCCGTCCTTGCCGAGGGCGGCAGCCATTACGTCAGCTGCGCTATGCCAATCATCAGCGAGGGAGACATTGTCGGTTGCGTCGCCTCTGTGACCGATCAACCGGGTCAGGCACGTCGGGAGATTCCCGGCGGCGAGGTCGAAACCAAGCTCATCCTCACCGCCGCCGGCTTCCTCGGCAGACAGCTCGAGGGGTAACAAAAAGCAGTCTTAAGCACGGTATGCTTAAGACTGCTTTTTTGTGTCTTTTCAAATGCGCAATCAGATGATCTCCATCTCGTTGTCGTCGAGTTCGGGGCCGCTGGTGACAATGACGTCCTCAGCATCAATCTCGATCAAACGCATTTCTGCATGTTCGTACTGCTTTTTCATCTTCTTTCTCCTTTCTGTTATTTTTCAAAATGCGCGTTTGCCGCGAGGTTGTATTCGTACAGCGCTCTGATCGTGTTGCAATGGGTGGCTTTGGAAGCATCTTCACCGTATTTCGCCAGTGACGCATATGCATAGCTCAACGCGCTATATTCGATCGTCATGCCGTCAGCCTCAAGGGTGTAAACTCTGTCGAGATCCTTCGAGACGATGTTCGGAATGTCGATGTACCAATAGTTCGTGCCTGCCTCATTGACAGGGGTAACGACCTTGCCATCCAGCAGGAAGGTGTGGTCTGAGATGTTACCCGAGTTCAGCTTGAAGTAGTGACGGATGGTTGTCTCAGACTCCAACAGAACGCTCGAACCGTAGTACTTCAGTCCCGCGTCGGGCGCGCCGCTTTGTTGGATCTCATACGCTGCCAATGTCTCTGCCGTGATCTCGGTCAGCTGATGCTCTGCGCTTTGTTTTCCGAAATGGATGCGCGCCGCTTCGCCATAGGCGATCAGCTTTTCCATAAGTGTAACCTGCTCGGCAGAATATCTGTCGGCATTGTTGATCACCGTCTCGGCGTAGCCGCGGATACTCTTCTCATAGAGAATACCCTCGGTACCGTCACCAAGCACGATTCGAGCCGAGATGATCGAGCTGATCTCCTTCGCGGGGAGCTCAGGATTGACCAGATAGTAGGTGATACCGCCCGCGGTCTTGGTTCTCGCCTCGGTCAACAGGACCTTTTCGGTCGTGCCGCCCGGATAGGTAATCAGGATATAGGCATCCTTGTCGTTCTTCGTAGCTTCGGTGATGTCAAAGTAGAAGTTGATCGAGATATCGCCGTTGAGGCTGATGCTATAGCCATAGAGAGAGGCGATGCCGTCGCGGAAGTGTCCGCAAACCGTGCACTTGTCCTTGCCGTCGGGGTAGGTGTGTCCGGTTGCTTCGCTGATTCTTGTTTCCTTGGTGTGGCAAACAGAGCATTCACGCTCATCAATTCCCGTTTCGGTACAGGTCGGCGCATCAGTTTGAGACCAATCCCCCCACGTGTGTCCGTTATGGGGAAGCGCCGTGACAGTCACAGATCCGTCAACCACTGCGACCTCGATCGAGTTGGCAGAAATGTCGGAACACTCATAAACACTCACGGAGATCGGATATTCGGTTCCCACAACAGCCGACTCGTTCACCTTAAACACCAACGTGATCAAGGTGCCGTTTTTCGAGGTGTCCGCACCAACAGCCCAAACAAAGTTGCGACCCACATTGGGAAGAGTGGTAAATACCCCACCGTTTTCATACCCAACGAGCTCCAACGCTTGGGTGTTATAATTTGGAGCCAAAACCATACCCGCCATACCGGGATTGTTGGAAAGCTCTACGGTGATCGTCGCCTCATCGCCCACAGCAGCGAAGTCGGAGCCAATCGTCAGGGTTGCTTGCTTTTCTTGTTGCGCCGTCACCGGAACGATCACAAAAAGGAGCATCAAAACAGAAAGCAAAATTGCTAAAATTTTTTTCATAACGGCTCTCCTTTATACTCGGGGACCAAGTACAATACTCGAGCATCCCATTTCATAATTATAATTTGCGAGATAAACGTTCAAAAGGATCGCATCGTTCAGATTCACCGTGCCGTCACCGTTGGCATCCGCGCCCCATTCCACGGAAACAGTCGACGTACCGATGCTATAATCGTAATTTGCCAAATAATAGCGAACCAAAATGGCATCGTTCAGGTTCACCTTGCCATCACCGTTGGCATCGCCATAGATGAAGTCCACTACCGTAACCGTTCCCGATACGGATGCGAACATCACTGCCTCCTGATCGACGTTTCCACACTCTCGAACGATACATTCAATGGCATAGTCGCCCTCCGGCGCGTCCTCCTTCACCTCAAAGGTCAGAGTAACCAACAAACCGTCCGCCGTGGAATTGTTCGTATGATGGAATACCAAATTGATTCCCTCTGTCATGGCGGACATCACGCTTCCGTTTTCTGCGCTCAAAAGGCTCAAAGCATCCGTATCATACTGAACGGTAATAATCAAGCCTGCCATGCCGGGGTTGTTTTCAATCCACACAGGAATTTGTACCGTAGCACCCTTTCTCACGGTCTTGCTATCCACAATGAGCTTGGGAGAATCTTCTGTGATCTCCAACATCGGAACCGCCTCGGTATAGGTTTCGCCGCAAGGACAGGTAAAGGTCTTCACACCTTCGGTCGAGTACGTAGGCTGTACGGTGATCACACCGTCATCCCACTCATGAGCGGGCAATTTCTCAACCGCCTCGGTGTAGGTTGCACCGCAAGGACAGGTGAAGGTCTTCACTCCCTCGGTCGTGTGCGTAGGATCCGTGGTGATCACACCGGTGTCCCACTCATGGTCCGGCAGCTTTTCAACCGTCTCGGTCTTCGTCGCGCCACAGATACAGGTGAATGTCTTCACACCCTCGGTCATATGCGTGGGAGCAGTGGTGATCTCACCGTTGTCCCACTCATGAGCGGGCAATTTCTCAACTGCCTCGGTCTTCGTCGCACCGCAGATACAGGTGAATGTCTTCACACCCTCGGTCGTGTGCGTAGGAGTCGTGGTGATCACACCGTCATCCCACTCGTGATCAGGCAATTTCTCAACTGCCTCGGTGTAGGTTGCGCCGCAAGGACAGGTGAAGGTCTTCACTCCCTCGGTCGTATGCGTAGGTTGCGTCGTGACAACACCGTCATCCCACTCGTGAGTGGGCAATTTCTCAACTGCCTCGGTCTTCGTCGCACCACAAATACAGGTGAAGGTCTTCACTCCCTCGGTCGTGTGCGTAGGTTGCGTCGTAACAACGCCGTCATCCCATTCATGAGCGGTAAGCTTTGCGATCGTTTCGATCTTGGTTGCGCCACACTCGCACGTGAAGGTCTTCACACCCTCTGTGGTGTGCGTGGGAGCAGTTGTGATAACAAAGCGATCCCACGTGTGGTTGGCTATTTCAACCTCTCCGCATGTACAAGAATGTTGATGATACGTTTCATTATAAAATTCCCACTCGCCAAATACACAAGTTCCGTTCAGAACACCAATCGGACCAAGCAAATCGCTCTTACAAATAAAGCAGTAATAATAAAGTTCGCCCTCTGCCTTATGCGTTGGCAGAGTGAGAACATGTACCTCTCCTTGGCTCGGGGTGGAGGAATAATCCACATGAAGAAAGCGTTCTCTGCATTCTACGCAATGGTGATAATGAGTAATTATGAATTCCCCTTCAGAGGGGTCCACATACACGAATGGAGTCTCACTCGTATAATGATGTCCCTTTGCCGCTACCGTCTCGGTGTAGGTTTCTCCGCACTCACAAATGAAAGTTTTCACACCTGCCACCGTACAGGTCGGCTCGGTTGTAATCACGCCATTATCCCACTCGTGATCAGGCAATTTCTCAACTGCCTCGGTGTAGGTTGCGCCGCAAGGACAAGTGAAGGTCTTCACGCCCTCGGTCGTGTGCGTAGGTTGCGTCGTAACAACACCATTGTCCCATTCGTGAACGGTCAGCGTTGCAGAAAGGACAGCAAGATCGACGTTCTGAAGCGCCACATCCTGACAGTCGCGCAATTTGATCTCAACGGTATAGTCTCCCGCCTCGGTGCCGTCCGGAATTTCAAACACCAGGTTCACCAAAATTCCGTCGTTGCAAATGTTTTGGGAGGATACCAATACCACGTTTTTATCCACGTTCATATTGGGGAACAAACTGCCGTTGGTGATTTCGATCAACGTCATCGCTTCGGCATCATAAAAAACAGTAAAGACGATTCCCGCAATTCCGGGATTGTTTTTGATCCAAACAGGCATCGTCACGGTCTGTCCGCAAACAGTCTGTACGTCGTCAAGACCGATCATGGGAGAGGTCTCCGGAACATCTACGGGAGGAATGCTTTCGGTCTTGGTCTCGCCGCATTCGGTACAAACGTCGTTTTCAAAATTGTGGAACTGAACTTCTGCGGGAACGCCATCATTCCAAGCGTCTCCCTTCGTCACCGCATTCCACTCTTCCTCGGTTCCGCAATAGATCATGGTTTCAAGGCTCGTGCAATCGGAGAACGCATAAGCGCTGATGCTCGTCACGCTGTTGGGGATCGTGATGTTTTCAAGGCTCGGGCAATCACAGAACACCTCTTCACTAATGCTCGTAACGCCATCTTCGATGACAACCGAGCGGATAGAATCCTTGTAGGCTCTCCATGCGTCAATCGAATCAGATGCAAAATCATTCATCTCTCCATTACCGGAGACCGTCAATTCGCCCGTGACCTTGTTGAGCACCCACGTGAGATCGCCCCATGTGCCGTGAGCCTCTGTGCTGCCGGCAGCGGCGAGAATCGCCTGATATGTAGAATCTGCCTCGATCTCGTCAACAGTCACGCCATACCTACAGGTCTTCAGATACTCTGCGATCGTAGCTTCTTCAGTGTTTGCCAAGCCGTTCGCGTTTGCGAAACGAGCAGCGCCGGTAACACCTGCAAGCAGGCCTGCAAAAGCGGATGCAACGGGAGCGGTGGAAGGATACTGATTGTATTCCCACTTGTACTCAGTAGCGGATTCAGCGTCCTTCTCGGTGACCATGATCTTGCCTGCAACAGAGTAGCAGTTGTCATAGCTTCTGGTAGATTTGGTGCCTGCCTGAACAAAGCTGTGGCCCTCGAGACCGCCGCCGCAAGGAACGTAGTTGTTAGAAGGCTTATCGATAGTGTAAGTGATGTAGAAGGTGTCAACCAGGTTGTAGCAGTAGGAGTATTTTACGTTCTGCTGC
>JAZSJS010000033.1:0-6095 GCA_045534435.1 Eubacteriales bacterium | reverse complement strand
TATTACGTTGAAAACCACACTGATCCAATGTGCTCATGGCGCGTCCAAGCGCAAAGGTACATTTTTCTATGCACAGTACCAACGCATTAAAATGCGAAGGGGTTCTAAAATTGCCGCTATGGCTGTAGCCCATTCCATCCTTGTCGCTGTCTACCATATGCTGAAAGATAACGTGCCCTTCTATGATCTCGGTTCTGACTTCTATAACAAATTTAACCGTGAGAAAAAGATCCGCTCTTATCTGAACAAACTGAGTGAGCTGGGTTATGATCTGACTGCCGCATTGCGAGAATAACAGCCTCGTATTCGTTCATATGCGTATATTTTCTTTTGCTCATAACAATACCCCCTGATGTAGTTATTATCCTACATCAGGGGGCCGTTTGTCTATTGTCTGTTTTTACTGGAGCTGTGCAAAACTTGACTAAGCCCAATTTTTTAGTAATTTAATCGAATTTTCTAAAAAGTCAAGGGCTACTCATCAGCCTTCAACCGCAGGCTCGTCAACGACATCATTGGCAAGCGGGATAAGAAGAGCGCCGATATGAACGGATGCAACAGCAAAGCGATTCGACAATTCCCCAATTGCATCCATGTTGATGTTTTCTGTTTTAAACACTCTTCATACATATATGGTTTTCCCATATGTGCGTGTACTTCTGCGTCAATAGCGTGAATGCCTTCCTGTATCGACGTGAGATAATAGCACTAAAACTGGCACCGTCTTTGCTTCCCTCACTTCCTTTGAAATGTTATGATCATCGCATGCGGGCATTAAATCATCAAGAACAACCATACAGAAATTCATTTTTTTCGAAAGCATCTAGTGCTTCGTCAATCTGGTTGACGAAGCAAGCTTTGTCTCTAATGCCATTTGCCTCGTCAATGTTGTGGTTTACAATGAGAATACTTTTCACGGGTTCCATATTGTATATCATATGTACAGGATGGTTTTTAGTCCTACAAAGAAATGCAAGTGTCATCTTTTTGCATAGAGCATATGCTCTCTTTATCGTTATAGTCATTATTTGCTTTCTTATTTTTATATTTCAGCACATTTTCTTCTCTTGCCAATAATTAGAGTAATTAAAATATCAAAAAATCATTTTAATACAAAACTCCTATGTTTCCTCCCCGAGTAATGCAAATTCGTATGATTATTTGGATCCTGACGATTACATGAGCAACTACTTTGGCCCGGTAATATCTGGAGAGAATGTATGCCTATCATGTGTCAATTTCAACGGGTCAATCTGCGAAGTAGCGTATGGAACTTGTGTTTACGAACATCATTAAAAAAGTAAAAAATATTTTTTAACTATGACAGCAGTTGTCAGGTTTAATTTCTATAATACACTCGCAGCTGTAAAAAAGTTTATTAACAAAAAGGAGATTTAAAATTATGGCATGTAGAAATGCTTACAAAACAAAAAACATTGTTGAAGAGGCTGACGTAGCACAGACCTCTATCTCGGAGCCCGTTGTGGCCAAGAGCGTAAATCGACTCCTCTTTGGTGTCGATTCCAAAATTCAGGCTAACGATCTTCTACAGAACAACATTGAGGAATTTGAATGGGTCGTCCGCAACAAGATATATCCCAACTTCTATGGTAGATACCTTACCGGTGAGAACTGCCTTACCAAGGATGAAATCAAGTTCCTTCACCGTAAGGGCTGTAAGATCGCCGCTATCTATGCGGATAACGGTGCAAAACAGACCGAGGAACAGGGAGTTATCCTCGCAAAGAAAATCGACATTCGTGCCCTTGAGCTTGGCATTCCCGAAGGAACCGTTATCTTCCTTGAGGTCGGAGAAAATGAAAACGCAAGCCGCGACTTCATGAGAGGCTTTGCAAAGGCTCTTATGGTAGAGGGCTTCACTCCCGGCTTCAAGGCGAATACCGATGCGAAATTTACGTTTGACCGTGAGTTCAGCAGAGGTATGCAGACCAGCAAGGATATCTTCAAGAAGTGCCTTATCTGGGCAGTATCCCCCACTGTTAAGGAGTACAATGGCATTACCACATCTCATCTCATTCACCCCGATAACTGGATGCCTTATGCCCCTTCCGGCCTTACAAGGAAAGAGATTGCTATTTGGCAGTACGGAGTCGAATGTCATCCTATTGAGGATGATATGGGCAGGGTTACGACCTTTAACCTTGATCTCATTCGTAACGAACAGGTTATCGTAGAAAAAATGTTCTGATTTGGAGGTATACTATGATTTGTGTAAATTCAGTAAGTGTATATCCCAAATCTATCTTGTTAAAAGTCGGCACTTGGTCTTATGCCGCTAACGCAGAGGTGTGTCCTTCGAACGCCGACTGTAAAGAAGTACAGTGGCATAGTGACAATTCCTCTGTTGCAAGTGTACATGCATCCAGTGGATACATTTGTGCAAACGGAGTAGGAACCGCTCATATCTATGCCACGGCTACCGATGAAAGCGGATGCAGCGACTATCTTACCGTTACAGTAAGCAATACGGTTCCCGTTACTTCTGTAACCCTGAACCGTTCCTCTCTAACTGTTGAAGAAGGACATAGCGCTTCCCTTTCCGCTGCAGTTTGCCCCGATAATGCTACGAATAAAAACGTGAATTGGACAAGCTCTAACAACTGCGTGGCTACTGTAAGAAATGGTGTTGTTACCGCTGTATCCAAGGGTTCTGCAAGAATCACTGCAACTGCGGCAGACGGTAGCGGTAAGAATGCTTCCTGCACTGTTGTGGTTACCGGAGACACTCTTGTAGAATCTATTTGTATCACTCCCGATACAAAAACCATGATCACGGATAAATCTGCGTATTTTTATGCTACAGTGTGTCCTAAAAACGCTACGAACAGGTGCGTTACGTGGAGCAGCGACGATCCTTGCGTTGCAACTGTAAACTCGGTCAGCGGTCTGGTATATGCAGAAAACGCCGGAACTACCGTTATCCGAGCAACGGCACAGGATGGAAGCGGCATTGTTGGCACTTGCCATCTTACTGTCATTGATCCAATCTGCGTTGAAGATATTACGCTTAGCCGTTCTTATCTTGTGCTTCACAAGAGCAACACTCACAGATTGTCAGCTACAATTTGTCCCACCAATGCAACCACAAAGACGATCCGTTGGCACAGTAGTAGGCCTTCGGTAGCTTCTGTAAATAGCTACACAGGAACTGTTACTGCGAGAGCGGCCGGCAGTGCAACCATCTATGCGACCGCACAGGACGGAAGTGGCGTAAGATCTTGCTGTACCGTTTCTGTCAGACAGACTGTTGTTTGTCCTGTTGAAGAGACTCCCGTGAGCAAGGTTCAAGGCAGCACCTTCGCCGATCCCGTTGATGTTTATACTGGAGCCCATATGCTTAACAATACCATTATGTCGTTGTTTGGCGGCCAGGGTATTAAGCTGGTAGCCCATTACGATTCTACTCAGCTTGCTTGCGGTCTGCTTGGTACAGGCTGGTATCACAACTTCGAGAAGCACATTGAGGTCAAGGATTATGAAGCCTTTGTTTACAATAATCCTTCTACCTTCTCTCGCTATACAGCAGACAGCGATTGCGGCACGAGATTCACTTGCTGCAGTGCCAACAAGAACGGTTATGTGCTGACTATAGATCATTCCCGTCAGTATCCATATATCATCGACTGCAACGCAGCAAGAACCGAATATTATAACGCAAACGGAGATCTTGCTAAAATTAAGGATCATCAGGGCTTTGAAACACGCATCACTTATACCGATACGTTGATTACCATTACCGACGGTGTATCTGGGAAAAAGATGTACCTTGAGAAGGATTCTTCTTGCAAGGTAATTCGTGTGTATGATGATGCAGAAAGAGTAGCAATTCTCACCTATACCGATAACCTTCTCACGTCCATCAGAGATGTAAATGGCAACTCTCTCACCTATGAGTATGACGATGACAAGAGAGTTATTTCCGGTACAGACTCCAAGGGAATTCGTTACTTTGAGAACACGTATGACGATTACGGTCGCGTACTGACTCAGAAGGATGCTTTGAATCACACCTCTTACTTTGATTACAGCGACGATGCCTGCGAATGCTGTGACGGTGATACAAGAATTGCCACCAACAGAAACGGCAAGACCAGCCGCCGTGTATATGACTGCAACGGTCTCTTGATCAAGTGCACCGACGAGAACGGAAACGTCAAGACCTATGCGTATGATGACCGCTACAATGTTATCAAGGAAACCGATGCCAAGGGCAATTCTGTAATCAAGACATACAACAGCTTCAACAAGCCTACGCAGGTAACCGACAGAAACGGTAATACGACCTACTTTACCTACGATGCAAAGGGTAACGTGACAAAGATTCGCTATCCTGCTGTTAATGGAGTTGTCCCTGAGGAGACCTTTGTTTACAACAGCCGAAATCAGATGACACAGCATACCGACATTCGCGGCACTGTAACGCTCTACACCTACGATGCAAACGGTATGCCCGCCACCAAAAAGGTCGGCAGTAAGAATGCCATTGTCTATTCTTATGAAGGCGGATTGCTCAAGTCTCAGACCGATTCCTTGAACCATACCACAAGATATGCGCACAACACAATCGGTCAGGTCGTTTCCAAGACGGATGCGGATAACAAGGTCACCGAGTATCAATATGACAAGAGCGGAAACTTGCTCAAAACAATTGACGCTAACGGAAAGACTATCGTAACGACCTACGACGGCAACTACCAGAAGACCGCTGTAACCGATGCCAACGGCAATACAACGTCGTATTCCTACAACGGAAATATGAAGAACGACCTCGTTACTCTCCCCGACGGTCATACCATGCGATATGAGTTTGACGGAGAAGACAGAACCATCAAGGTAACCGATCAGGCAAATAACGTCACCAATATTACCTATGACGATGCGGGCAGAGTTCTCTCTAAGAGACTTCCCGACGGTGCACTCGTCCAGTATGAGTATGATACCGTTGGCAACATGGTAAAGGAAACCAATCCCAAGGGTGCAGTTATTATTAAAACATATGATAAGCTCGGCAACGTACTGACTGTTACCGACGACGAAGGCAACGTAACCTCTTACGAGTATAACGCGATGAACAAGGTCACGAAGGTGACCAACGCCGTTGCGGGATCTACCGTATATGTCTATTCCAAGTCCGGCGATCTCCTCTCAGAGACCGATGCTCTCGGTAACACCAAGACCTATACCTACGATGCCTTTGGCAACAGACTCACCGCTACCGACGCCAAGAATAACGTAACCACCTACACCTATGACCAGAACAATAATCTGCTCACGGTCAGAGATGCGCTTGGTCACGTTACCACCTACACCTACAACAGCCTGAATCAGTGTGTCTCCGTCAAGGATGCTCTTAACAACGTCATCCGCTACGGCTACGATGCACTGGGCAGAAGAACCACTATCACCGACGCACGCGGCAACGTTTTCACCACCACGTACGACGGAAACGGCAACGTCATCAAGACCACCGATGCCAAGGGTAATGTGATCAGTGAAACGGTCTATAACTGCCTCAACCTGCCCCTGACTGTCACCGATGCGATGGGCAAGGTTACGACCTACACCTACAACGAGCTTGGCAAGGTTGAAAACGTTACCGACTCTATGAATCACCGCACTGAGTTTACCTATAACTCTCGCGGTAAGAACACTGCGGTTCGCGACGCCGCAAACAATACAAGCACGGCTACCTACGATTTGCTCGGCAACGTAACTCGTCTTTCCGGTCCTCTCGGCGGTGCAACCAATTACACCTACGATGATATGGGCCGACTGACAAGCGAAAGCACCGTTTCGGGCGGCACAAAGAGCTATGAGTATAACGAGCTGAACGTCCGCAAGAAGGTCACCAATGCGCGCGGTCAAGTGCGTCAGGTGTTCCATGATGCTATGGGAAGGATTACAGGCTACACTTCCCCCGAAGGTTCGGTAAGTTATACTTACGATGCAAACAGTAACGTGCTAACTGTCACAGACAACCACGGCACAATCACAAGAACCTATGATGCACTGAATCGTGTCACAAGCTATACCGATACCTATGGTAAGGTTATCCGTTACGAGTATGATGCCGT
>JAZSJS010000022.1:0-8849 GCA_045534435.1 Eubacteriales bacterium | reverse complement strand
CAATTTCCGCAAGGAAATTATTTCACATTCGGCGGCAGCCGAATATTTCACTTATTTTCCCCTCATGTCTTGAAAAATACCGAAAAATGTGCTATAATAAAATCAGAAAGGCGGTGTATATTATGAAGAAAACGATATTATTACTCATACTTTTTGTCTTGGTTTTCAGTATGTATTCCTGTTTGCCTGCAAAGAACAACGAAGCGGAAACCGAGAATTCCAACATGGCAGATTCCGCTGATATTGTGATAGTTAACAACGCGGAAATATACGACGATTACGCCGTATTACCTCTTTGTGAAACGCTTACATCATTGGGATTTAATTTGACATGGCTTGACAATGATCACGCAACGTTTGTATGCAATGAAGTTGAATATAGAATATCAATATCTGAAAAAACTCTAACAAAATCAAACGGCGATGAGAATTATTTGATTTGTGCTCCCGGAAACGCTCACTTCGTTTGTGAGGTTAGAAACGGAACATTGATGGTCGATGATAATACAGTACAGTGTTTGTTTCAAACTTTTTTAGATTATCCCGTAAGGATTTCTATTGATTATGATGAAAGTGTAATCATTATTGAAAAACAATAATTGGCATCTTTTTTGTCAACACGTCTTAAACAAAAGAGCACTGCGAGAGCAGTGCTCTTTTGTTTGGAAATGAAGCGCGCTGACGCGCATGAAAAATGAAGCAGGGCTTCGCCCTATGAAGCGAGTCTTCGGCTCACGGAGAAGTTAGTGTGCGCTTCGCTTCATGGCGCATTGCCGTCGCTTCATGCAAGCCAACGGCTTGCGCTTCATATTCGCGGAGCGAATGCTTCATTTTTCTCTTGCAATCTGCCCCAAAGCGTGCTATAATAAACTCAGAAAGGCGGTGAACATTGTGTCGCAACTTCGAAGGCTAAGACAACAAATTCACAATCAGCACAATCTAAAAATCAAAAGACAAAAAACAGTGTTTTCAACGTGCTTTATTATTACGCTGATTATTTCTTTAATAATGTTAGTTATTTGTGCTATCAATAAAGCCCCCACATTTACAACCACGGTAATATCCGGGTGTGCTTGGCTTATCTTTGACTTTTTGTTTGCATACGCTATAAAAAACAAATGGGCTTTTTTGTTTGATGAATGTTCAACCGGCAGAGTGTCTTCTGACTATCATAAAACCGATATGCAACGCAGAAAGGATAATTGGCAAGGAAACTGTTTTAAGTTTGCCATTAGTATAGCGGTATTAGCAATTCATGTGATTTTATTTTTTATCTTTTAAAAACAGGTGGCATCTTTTTTGTCAACACGCGCCAAAAATTCCGTACACGCAAGTGTGCGGAATTTTTTACTTTTTCGCTTTTCAATAATTCGGCGTGTACGGATTTTTTGGAAAGTAATAAGTAATTGTGAAGAGTGAAGAGGTTAATTAATTGGTGTTGAAAAATGCCCCAAAGTATGCTATAATATATTTGACGCAAGCGTCAAAAGACAGAAAGGTGGGCGATGAGATGAAAGCAAGAGAAATGGACGTGTTTACAAAGCATATGGATCAATATTTCGAACAAACAGATTGCATGGTGCTTCATCCAATTGTTGACAACGGATTTCACATAGATGTTCTTTTATATAAACCAAGCGAAAAGTATCCGTTTTGGAAGCTTGTAACAATGGGTGCCAGCGATTATAAAATGCCTAAGATTCCCAATTCGTTTGGAGTGTTCAACGAATATATTATGTTTGTGGATAAGGACGAAGACCTTAACGATAGGGAGGTCGTTTCATGGTTTCATTCCAAGCTTGTTATGATTGCCTCCTATGCGAAATTTTATAACACGCACATTACATACGGACACAGCTTTGAATGGGAGAATGACGATCCCGAGGACGAAATGATTGCAGCTTTTATAGAATTGCCGCAAGTGATTCCCGATGTCGGAATGCTCCGCTGCAAAATGGGAATGCTCAAGACGGTGGTTTGCTTACAGACGGTTTTGTTAAACAAAAACGATTTGAATCAGCTTATGGAAATCGGGCCTCAGGCATTCAGCGAGTATCTTTATCCCGAAAACGGTGAAAAACAACATTTTCTTTCGGAAAGACACAGAAGTGAGAAGTTTTAAGTGACATCTTTTCTGTCAACGTACTTCAAACAGAACAGGCACGCAATCGCGTGCCTGTTTTGTTGCCCGTGTGCTTTGCGATACGACCTCGCGTTTTTTTGGAGATTCGTCAATTGGAAAATTCAGAGGACTTGAAATAATCAATCGTGGTCTTGAGCGCCTTGGACATCCATTTGTTTTTGTGATAGATCAGCTGCTTCCAAATCTCAATATTCATGTCACACACGTCCAGATAGCAGAGGGCGCCTTTTTCGATCAGGTCCTTAGTGACGAAATCCGGCAAAAAGGAGATCATGTCGCTCTTGGCAAGAATATGTGTGATCATATCGGTTCTTCCGATCTCCAAAACGGGCGTGATCTCCAAGGACTTCTTGGCAAGCTCCTTGTCAAACACGCGGCGGTAGCCCTGGCCGTATTCGGTCAGAATAAAGGGCTCGCTCGCAATATCCTGCATCCTGAGATCACGCTTGCCGGCGAATTTTGATCTCGCGCCGGTTACGAAGTGCATGGGGAGCGGCTCTTCCTTTGCGATCACGTAGTCCCTTCGATAGGAATGGCTGTCGAGCGTGATGATGGCGTCGGCTTCGTTGTGATCCAGCATCTCGAACATTGCCGCGGTGTCGGCGGTCGTGATTTTGATCGAGATATGCGGATACCTGTTGTGAAAATCGATGTAGTGCGAGAAGATCATTTCCTCGCACACCGAGTCGGGTGTGACGATGTGAATGTGACCGCTGCATTCCTCTTCTTTGGTCAGGCTGTCCTTGAATTCGTCGGTCAGCGCACGGATCTGATGCGCATAGGACACCAGCTCGCGGCCTCGCTCGGTCAGGGAGATCGTGTGGTTGATCCGTTCAAACAAAAGGCAATCCAGCTCCTCCTCGAGCTGCTTGATCTGAAATGAAACGGTCGATTGGGAATACCCCAGCTGCTCCGCCGCCCGTGTGAAGCTTCCCAGCTCGGCGACATGAATAAACGTGATCAGATTTCGCAATTCCATGACAATCCTCCATGATCGAAAAAACCGATGATAAACATCAAAACAATTCGCTTGACTAATGCTTGGAAATATTATATAATAAAATCACACAAAAAGCAAGTCCCCGGAGCAAAAATCTTTTTGAGAATATTATGAAGCAAAAAGAGGGTGGGGACGGACACCTTGGGAGGACAAAAAGATGCAAGACGCTCAGCTTTACACGATCGTTGCGCTTGTTCTGTATGCACTTGCAATGGCACTCATCGGCTGCATCAGCTACGGCAAATCGAAGACGCTTGACGGCTTCCTTTTGGGAGGCAGAAGGATTGGCGCGTGGTCGACTGCATTTGCTTACGGCAGTGCATACTTTTCCGCAGTGGTATTCATTGGGTATGCCGGCCAGCACGGCTGGAATATTGGCATCGGTGCGATTTGGATCGGCATTGGAAACACGCTGGTCGGATGCCTGCTTTCCTGGCTTCTGTTTGCAAACAGAACGAGAAAGATGACCAAAAAGCTGAACGCGAGAACGATGCCGGATTATTTTGAGAAGCGATATGCCTCAAAGGGACTGAAGATCCTGGCAGCAGCGATCGTCTTCATCTTTCTGGTTCCTTACTCCGCAGCCGTCTACAAAGGACTTGGCTCCCTGTTCAGTGCGATCTTCCCGAGTGTGGATACGTGGGTGTGGATGCTGATCATTGCTTGCCTGACGGCGATCTATCTTGTCGCAGGTGGATATATTGCAACGGCATACACCAATTTGGTTCAAGGTGTCATCATGATCGTGGGCGTTGTTTGTCTTGTGCTTGCCGTTCTTTCACATGATGCGGTCGGGGGTATCACGGGGCTCATTGACAATCTCGCCAAATTCGAATCTCTTCCCGGCGATCCCAATCCCACGACCGGCGCGCAGTTGACGAATATCTTCGGCGGCTCTGCGTTCAAGTTCCTTTGCTTCAATATCATGCTCACCAGCTTTGGTACCTGGGGACTTCCTCAGATGATCGGAAAGTTCTATGCGATCAAGGATACCGCGGCGATCAAACGCGGCACGGTCATTTCGACCATCTTCTGTCTTGTGATCGGTTGCGGAGCCTACCTGATCGGAAGCACCTCGCGTCTGATCCTCGGCGGTCAGCTTCCCGAGGGAGGCATCGACTCTGTGATCCCCGCACTTCTCATCGAGGTTCTCAGCGGGGGAACGCTTGGCATCATTTTGCTCGCCCTGATCATGATCCTTCTTCTTTCGGCATCCATGTCCACGCTGGAAGCGGTCGTTCTGACCTCGGCTTCGACGGTCTCGGTCGATTTGATTCCCGCTGTAAGCAAAAAAGAGATTCCCGCGAAAAAGCAGATGCTTCTGACAAGAGCTCTTTGCCTTGCCTTCATCGCATGCTCGTTCATCTTTGCAACGCAGAACATCCCGATCATTGTCAATCTGATGTCCTTCTCCTGGGGAATCGTTTCGGGCTGCTTCATCGGTCCCTACATCTGGGGTCTCTTCTCCAAGAAGATCACCAAGATCGGCGCGTATGCGGGAGTGATTTCGGGCCTTTTGACCGTTGGCGGTGCCACCCTTGTGATCTCGCTGAATTCCGGCTTTGGTGCGGCGGCGTCCAAGTCGCCCGAGATGGGTGTTGCTGCAATGGCGATTTCCTTTGTTGTCGTGCCTGTTGTCAGCCTGCTCACCAAGAATCGCGCGAAGGATCAGGAGCGCGTGGAAGAGATCTTCACCTGCTACAAGGAAGATTGATCAAAAATATCAAAGCCAAATGCGTCGTTCGGAGCGTCTTCCGGACGGCGCATTCTGTATTTTTGGGGGAGGGGATGAAAAAATCTTGACTTCAAGGAGTTCTTGTGGTAAAATGAGATGAAAGTTTTGCAAAGGAGGTCGGAACGGTGGGGTGCTTTTTGGAGCTGCTTTTTGAAATTTTGATACAGGGCGTGTTGAGCCTGGTGATGAGCGTTTACTTGAAAGTGGCCCATTTTTGGGTTCCCCAAAAGGAGATCTCCGCAAGGACGAAATTCAAGATACAAAACGTCATCACCGTGATCTCGGTGCTTTTGGTTTTGAGCGTGGTTCTCGGCTTGGTTTTTCTGTTGCCGCCGGATGAAAAATGGAACACGGTTGGAAAATACATGACGTGGATTCCCTTGTCCGTCATCGGCGTTCAGATCCTCTTGGGAATTTTCGTTCTGATCGCAAAGGCTTGGCGGCGCAGAAAATGAGCTTTGCTTTTTGAACAAAGGAAAAATCTTTGTTCATTGTTTTGAAAAAAACTTGACATTCCAAGACTTTTATGATAGAATAAATACGACCCCAATCGACAGTTGCTTGCTCGGTGTGCGCGGCTTCGATTTCCATACGGTCATGATTATATTTTTACAAAGGAGATTTATCATGGATAACAACAAGCTGATTCGTTTTTTGCTGACGTTCTTCCTCGGCTTTATCGGTAGTATCATCATCAACCACACTTCTCTGAAGCCCGAAGGCTACACCTCCAGATCTGTGGCTTACTTCTTCCTCACCTACGTCACGCTCGGCATTTACCCGCTGGTGGCTTCCATCTGCAACCTGTTCTTCGATCCCTCCAAGCCCAGAAACATCGGCTACAAGAAGGACTGATCCCATCTTGCAATCAGCACACCGAAAAAGCGTTGACGTCCTTTGTCAATGCCATATAAAAGCCGTTGCATCTGCGACGGCTTTTTGTTTAGCGTCGAAAAGGCTTGACATCCCGTCAAGAGTATGATAAAATAGAGATGAAGAGATTGGAAATATCTCTTGAAAGAATTTTGGAGGAAAATGCGATGAAACACAAAATGAATTGGATCCGAGTGCTTCTTGTTGTACTTTGCTTGATTACGCTTTTTTCCTTGGGATCCTGCAAGGCGGATATGAAGGTTGAAAATCATACCGAGCTTGTTGAGCAATTTTTGAATGCTGTGGTCAAGGACGACTATGACGCCGCGTTCGCGTTGGTCGAAGAGGCTGTCAGTGATGCGGATTTCCGTGAGTATTGGACGGTGCTTCATGAGAGCGCAGAGGGCGCGACGGCGTATGAATCGGAACAGGTAGGCTGGAACATCAACGTCAAGAACGGCGTCAAGATGAGTGCCACCACATGGGAGGTGCGTCTTGACAACGAAAAAACGATCATGCTTCAGTTGGTTACCTGTGACGATATTGAAGGCATTGCAGGGGTTCAATTCACGGACGTGACCGAGTTTATGCGCTATGCGGACAAGGTCGTTCTTCCTGTCAACATCGTATTGCTGGTGGTTTCGCTTTTGGCGATTGCCTTTGGCGGTTGGATGTTTGTTGATTGCCTGCGCAGAAAAATCAAATATAAGGTGCTTTGGCTGCTTCTGATCCTGTTCGGTGTTGCCTTTACAGTGACTGTCGGAGCACAGAGCGGATTCCATTTCTCGCTGGGGCTGATGATCTCGCTCAGCTCGATTACGGCAGATCCCACGATCGCATCGCTCCTCGTGAAGCTCGTCGTCCCCGTCGGTGCAATCGTATATTTCTTCATGAGGAAGCGACTGACGGTTGTTCCGAGCGCTCCCGTCGACGGTGCATCCGCGGCGGAAGCCTCCGCGATCGACGGAATGCCGATGCCGGAAGAGGAAGCGGCAGTTGATCGGATGCGGGACTCGGACGAAACGGATCAATAAACAGGAAAGGGCTTTACCGCTCATAATTTCCGATCAGAGAATCTATTTCAACCCAATATACTTCGAAGAAGGAGACACAACATGAAACAGGTAAAGGTACAGCCGCTCACACACGAGGCATTCGCTCCGTTTGGTCAGTTCTATGAAATGAGCAGCCCGGACGGCTACGCACTCTGCGGAGAGATCCACAAATTTTTCCCAGACCGCATCACGGCGGACAGCACGCACCGCGTGGGCTATTCTCCCATCGTGGTCAAAAAGCCCGAGCGGATGATCATCACCCAGCAGGAATATCACACCACGACGTGGGAAATGATCCTGCCTTTGGATGACGATATGATCCTTCATTGCGCACCCGCCTCGGCAGGCGCGATCGTGACCGATCTTGTCAAAGCATTCCTCGTTCCCAAGCATACGCTGATCAAAATGAATGCCGCCATCTGGCATCTCGCGCCGCTTCCCGCCAACCGTGAGCAGCTGACGGCGATGATCATTCTGCCCGAGTGTACCTATTGCAACGACTGCACCGTCGTGGATATTCCCGCCGATCAGCAGTTTGAGATCGTGAAATGAGAAAATGAAGATTTGTGGGGGAAGGGAAGCTTCTTGAAAGATGCTTTTCCTTCCCCCATTCTTCATCCGTTCAAGCGCGTTTGTGCGTGCGGACGGAAATTTTCAAAAGATTGTCAAAAGCTGTTGACTTTTTGGGATGGGTGTGCTATAATCTATACCGTTTGAGAAAAAGATGAAATAAGGAAAGAGAGAAAAATGGGAACAAACGAGATTATTGCCTTGGTCATCAGCATCTTCACAACGCTTTTTGCCGTTGCGGGTATGCAGTTCAAAAGTATGAAGGTCATCATTGTCAGCCAGCTCCTTGCAAACTCCCTTCTTGGAGTGCAGTATATTCTGGAGGACAGACTGAGCGCGAGCGGCATCGTGATGATTGCCATTGTCCTGACCGCCATCAGCTTCATATTCAGCTATAAGAAAAAGGATTTTCCCGTGTGGTTGGTCATTGTTTTCTGCATCGCCTTTGTTGTGGTGTCGATTCTTTCGTATCAGAGCGCATGGGATCTTCTCCCGCTTGTGGCGGTATTGTTTTTCGCTGCCGCGATGGTGCAGAAGAATTCCGCGATCTGCCGAATCCTTTCGATCTGCAACGTCACCCTCTGGTTGATCTACGACATTTTCCTGGCACCCTCCGCGATCCTGACACACGCGGTGATCATTGTCTTCACCGCCATCGGAATCGTCCGCCAAGACAGAGCGGAATGGGCGGCGTTCTTCAAAAAGATCTTTGGGAAAAAAGACGTTACGTGAAAAACGATTAATCAAAAAAGAAAAAACATCGCTTGGCGTACCTGAGATAAAGCAGGTGCGCCATTTTGCATATCAAAACTCGAACGTTAGTTGAATTATTATCAAAAAACAAGTTATTGATTGGTTTTAATTTTGTGATATAATATTAGTGAAAGCAGGGCTCGCTTATCTTTTCAAAGGGAGACTAATTTATGGCTCACATAGGAATAAAAATAAAAGAACTTAGAAAGAAAAAGGATATGACACAGGAAAAACTTGCGGAATATCTTAACGTATCGTTCCAAGCGGTTTCAAAATGGGAAACGGGTGCGGCGTCTCCGGATTTGTCTATGATCGTTCCGTTGGCTCGGTTGCTTGATGTAACGACCGATGAACTCTTTGGGGTTGATAGTAACGAAGAACTCTTGCGTCAAGAAAAACTGAAAGAAATTTATTATGAAACATGGAAAACAGGCGATATAGAAAAAAGATATAAAATTTCAAAAACAGCTGTCGAGGAATATCCGGGAAATCTTGAATACTTAAATTGGCTTGCAGATGCTGAAGGATCTTTTGGAATTCACTGCAACGAGCTTGGTTCAAAAGAACAAATCGAACATTTTGAAAGGTCTGTTTTTTATTTCGAAAAAATTATCGAAGACAGTACCGATTCGCATCTAAAAGAATTGGCTATTCGAGGCATTGTTTTTGCTCTTTCTGAACTTGGAAGACGTGATGAAGCCCTTCAATATGCAAGGCAAC
>JAZSJS010000153.1:0-8661 GCA_045534435.1 Eubacteriales bacterium | reverse complement strand
CACAGCAGCCGTACCACCACCAGCGTGTCATGCCGCGTGCATCTTCCGGCGGATGCTTCAGCCATGTGCCGATCTGTTCGTAATTCATAATGTCAATGGATTCCTTTCGATGGGTTAAATATTATTGAAATTATTATACAACAGCTTTTCCTTAAAGTCAATAATCTGTGAAAATCGCAGAATTCTCTTGACATCCGCCGCCGCTCGTATTATAATCAGCACGTAATCTTATTTTTTTAAGAGGAGAATTCTATCATGCTCAAGAAGATTTCCACCCCCAATGCACCCGCTGCCATCGGCCCGTATTCTCAGGCAATCGTCGCCGGCAATATGCTTTATACCTCCGGTCAGATTCCGCTGAATCCCGAAAACGGTCAGATGGAAGGCACCAATGTCACCGAACAGGCAGAACGCGTCATGAAGAATCTCGACGCTGTTCTTACCGAAGCCGGAACTTCCTTTGACAACATCGTCAAGACCACCTGCTTCCTCGCGGATATTGCCGATTTCGGTGTATTCAATGAGGTTTACGGCAAATACTTTACCGAAAAGCCTGCACGCAGCTGCGTTGCGGTGGCAGCGCTTCCGAAGGGCGCGTTGGTTGAGGTCGAGGTCATTGCCGAGCTTTGAACGGCTTGAATTTTTGGAAGATTACGAAAGGAAGCAAAAAATATGTCAGCAAAAGAAATTGATTGGAGCAACCTCGGGTTTGGTTATATGAAGACCGACCTGCGTTACGTTGCCAATTATCAGGATGGAAAATGGGACGACGGAGTCCTGACTGATAACGAGACGATCGTGCTCAACGAGTGCGCAGGCGTGCTGCAATATGCGCAGACCTGCTTTGAGGGCTTGAAGGCCTACACCACCGCCGACGGCAAGGTGGTCTGCTTCCGCCCCGATCTGAACGCCGAGAGAATGATTGATTCTTGCGAGCGCATGAAGATGCCCACCTTCTCCAAGGAGCGTTTTCTGGATGCCATCGTCAAGACGGTTGCGGCAAACCGCGAATGGGTTCCGCCTTACGGCTCTGGAGCTTCTCTCTATCTGCGTCCCTATATGTTCGGAAGCAACGCCGTGATTGGTGTCAAGCCCGCGACCGAATATCAGTTCCGCGTTTTCGCCACGCCCGTAGGCCCCTATTTCAAGGGCGGAGTCAAGCCTCTGACGGTTCGCATTTCGGACTATGACAGAGCCGCTCCTCACGGAACCGGACACATCAAGGCCGGCCTCAATTACGCGATGAGCCTCTATGCCATTGTGGATGCGCATGAGCAGGGCTTTGACGAGAACATTTATCTGGATTCCGGATCGCGTACCTATATTGAGGAGACCGGCGGCGCGAATATTTTGTTTGTCACCAAGGATGGCAAGGTCGTCACTCCCAAGTCGGATACCATTCTGCCCTCGATCACGCGTCGCTCTCTGATGCAGGTGGCAAGAGATTACCTCGGACTTGAGGTGGAGGAGCGTCCCGTGCGTCTGGACGAGCTGGAGAATTTTGCCGAGTGTGGGCTCTGCGGCACGGCTGCGGTCATCTCTCCCGTCGGAAAGATCGTCGATCATGGCAAAGAGATCTGTCTGCCGTCCGGCATGACCGACATGGGCCCTGTGACCAAAAAGCTTTACGACACGCTGCGCGGCATTCAGATGGGAACCATCCCCGCGCCCGAGGGCTGGATTTTGGAAATTTAAAAATCAAATCATTTGGAGGAAGGAAGGCTTCTTTGCAGGAAGACCTCCTTCCTCCACTTGTTTGTTGGCGATCTCGAATCGCCTTTTTTATTTTTAAAGTGGTTAGCAAATACTAACCGTGCACCTTATTTGATGGTTAGCAAATGCTAACCAATGATAATAAAACAACGGAGAGCTGCGAAAGCGCTCTCCGTTGCTGTTTGGAGGAATTATTCCTGCTTTTGTCCAAGCTTGGCAAAGAATCGGAAGGTCATCGGCCAGACGGCTCCTGCCGCCAGAACCATGAGGAAATAGCGCACGAATCCGCCCACCGAAGCACCGAAAACGGCATTGAGAGGAGATTTGAGCAGGGATTTGATCAGAACCACCAGGGCGAAGCCGCCCGTCAGCTTCAAAAGCTGAGCCCACCAAACCGCCTTTGTTTCAAATTTGATATATTTGTGGTCCAGCGGAAAGACCACGCAGATGCCGACGACCGCGGCGAGCATTTTCCATGCAACCTCCCGCGCGTCGGTCAGATTGATTGCATCCACGTCGGCGGGGAAGCGGTAAAGCTCCACGAAAAGGAGGTTTGCCAATGCGATCAATGCGCAAAAGGCGATGAGTCCGTACATGATACGCGCATCCTTGCGCGAGCGTTCGATGAGAGGATAGAAGATCAAAACCATTGCCGCACCGATCGCAAGCGAGACCAGCACGTCCTTCGGGGTGTGTACGCCCAGATACATTCTCGAAAAGGCGATCAGCAGCAGCAGCACAACGCCGCCGATCTGCACCGATCGGCGCTTGGAGGAGCGGGCGATGCCACCGTAAAGGTTGGTTGCGCACTGTGTGTGACCGCTGGGGAAGGAATATCCCGTTGCGCCCTCACGCGCACTTTCCACAATGGTAAAGCTTGAATCCAACACCCACGGACGAGGAATGCGGAAAGCCATTTTGAGGATCTGCACGAACACCGTACCGCAAAAGCCGGTGACGAGCAGATAGTATCCGCGATATTTGTCGATGCACCAAAAGAAGATCAAAGAGAGAAGCATGAACAGCGTTTCGGCACCGAGATGCGTGATCAGAGAGATCAGGACGTCGCCGATCGGTGTTCGGATGCTCTCCAAAAGCTTCAAAAATTCCATGCGAAGCGCATCCTTTCATTATATTTTTGCGAGCTTTCCTTGATTCATGCGACGATGATAATAAAGGTAGGCTGCGAAGTTGGTAAACAGCATCAGAATCCAAGAGGCGATAAAGCAGTTGACGATGCCAAGGAAGGAGGGGTTGATCGGGTAAATAAAATTCATCCAGACCAAACGCAGACCGAACACACAAACCGCTGAGTTGATCGCGGTGAACAATGCGCCGCCCAACGTCTGAACGGTGTTGCTGAGCACGTGGTTGATTGCGACAAGCCAATAGATCAAGGCGAAATACTGACGCTGAACCGCAAACTCGATCGCCAAAGGATCATCCTCCAGCAAGAACCCGAACCAAAATCGCGCGGTCAGGTTGAAGAAAGCTCCGATGACGAGCCCGACCGTCACACCGAGCCACATACAGTGCCAAAAGGCTTTTTTTGCACGTCGAAGATCTCCCGCCCCCAAATTTTGCCCCACGAACACCGTCACCGACATGCTGAAGCCGTTGACGAATGCACTTGTGATCATTTCCAGGGTGACGGAGGCGCTGTTGCCGGCAACGGCAGAAACACCGTAGGAGTTGATGGCGCTTTGCATTTGCAGGTTGGCGAGCGGCAACAGGATATGGGTGAAGAAAAGGGGAATACCGAAGCGAAGGATTTTTCCAAAGGCTTCGAAGCTCCACTGAAGATGACGGATCGTCAGCCTCACCGCGCCTTTGAGGCGAGAGAGACGGATTCCGGCCAGCACGGCGCTCAAGATCTGTGATGCTGCGGTTGCGATTGCGACTGCGGCCACCTTTTCGGGCAGAATCAGACAAAGAATGAAGTTCAAAATGACGTTCAAGGCACCGCCTGCTATGATATAATAAAGCGGACGTTGCGTGTCTCCGGATGCCGTGAGGATCGAGGCTCCGAAATTATAGAACAGAATGAAGGGAGCTGCGGCGATATAAATGCGGATATAGAGCACCGCGCCGTCAAAGCACTCACTCGGACAATCGGTCAGTCGGAGCATCTGCGGTGCAAACAAGAAGCCTACCACCGCGACGATGACTCCAAGAATTACCGAAAGCATCATGGAGGTGCTGACGGTCCGACGGATTTTGTCATTTTCTTTTGCGCCGATGTAGCGTGCCAGAAGGATCTTCGTGCCTCCCGCAATGCCGATGAAGGCATTGACCATGAGATGAATGATGGTGGTCGTTGCGCCGACCGAGGCGATCGCGCGCGAGTTTGCCATGGCGGAGAGCACGAAAATGTCCACTGCGTTGAAGAGGGTCTGCACCAACGAGCTGAGGATCAGCGGAATTGCATAAAGAAGCAGCATTTTGAGCAACGGCCCCTTTGTGGCATCGATTTTTTGCGATTTCAAAAGCAAGAAAGTCACCCCCTCCTTCAATCGCTTTTATTGTAGCATATCGACTTGCAAAAAGCAAGAGAATTTCTTCTTTTTTACAAGAAAAACAAGCTTTTTTGCAAAAAAATCCAACAAGCACAATTCTTTGCACTTGTTGGATTTGATTTTGAAATTAGTCGGTCACAAAGGGCAACAGAGCCACGTTGCGTGCACGCTTGATGGCGGTGTTCAATGCTCTCTGATGAACTGCGCAAGTGCCGGAAATTCTTCTGGGAAGAATCTTGCCGCGCTCGCTGATGAACTTGCGAAGCTTTGCGCTGTCCTTGTAGTCAATGTAGCTGACCTTGTCTGCGCAGAAAACGCAAACCTTTCTTCTTCTGCGGTTCTGATTCGCGGGACGAGCCGGACGAACCACAACTTCGGTTTTATTCGTATCCATCTTATGAAATCCTCCTGTTCAAATTTTTGCCGCTCTCTCAGAAGGGCAGCTCGTCGTCGGTATTCAGCTCTCCAAGCTTCGGCGCATTTGCCGGAGTGGAGGAATACGACGGTGCGTTGTAGGAATCGCCGGCAGAAGCACCCTCGCTCTTGCTGTCCACAAACATGGCCTCGTCTGCGACCACATCGGTGGTGGTGAGCATATTACCCTGCTGATCCTGCTAGCTTCTGGTCTGGATTGAGCCCACAATGCAGATTGCGGAGCCCTTGCGGAAATAACGGGAAATGAATTCTGCCGTTGCTCTCCAAGCAACGATGTTGATGAAGTCGACCTGCGTCTGTGCGGGAGCACCCTCGGTGCTTCTGCTTTGGAAACGACGGTTGATCGCCAAGCCAAACGAAACGACGGGCACACCGCTGGGAGTCAACTTCAATTCGGGGTCGGCGGTCAGACGTCCGCCGAGAATGACTTTGTTCAAATTCAAATTAGACATCTGAAAACGTCTCCTTTTCTTTGATTTGTGATCCTAAAATCACTCTGCGTCGGCAGCTTCGGCAACCGGTGCTTCTTCAGCAGCAGGAGCCTCTTCCGCAACGGTTGCAACAGCCTCATGCTCGAGACGGATGAACATTGCACGAAGAACGGTCTCGTCAATATTCATCAAGCGCTGCATCTCTGCGGGAACAGAACCCTCGCTCTTGAAGGTCACAACGGTGTAGTAGCCTTCGTTCATATCCTCGATCGGATAAGCAAAACGACGCTTGCCCCACTCGTCGATCTGAACAACTTCCGCGTTGGAAGCGATCAGATTCGTGAACTTGTTCACAGTTGCCTTTGCAGCTTCTTCGCCGTTTGCAAGGCTGACGATGAACATGCCTTCATAAGAATTGATTACTTTTTCCATGTTTTACACCTCCCTATGGACTATTCGACCGTGCTTGCATCAAATTTGCACGGCAGAGAGACGGACTTTTGTCCGTACCAATTCAGTATTATACCACATCCCCAAGACTTTGTCAAGGGATTTTTTGTTTTTTACAGGATATTTTGCATTCTTTTTTCTTTATTCTTTGATTTTTGTGATTTATTTAAAATAAAACTAATTCTTATTTTAAAAAAATCAAAAAGTATGATCAAGTTTTTGCGAAATAGGTTTACAAAGAACGGGAAGCATGTTATAATTACATATAAATAATGAAGACAAAACGGGAAAAGCTCCCGGAGAAAGAGGAAATATGAACGTATTGATTACAGGAGGCTCGCGTGGGATCGGCGCGGCTTGCGTGCGCGCGTTTTGCCAAAGAGGGGATCGCGTGGCGTTCTTTTACCGTCAAAATCACGCGACGGCAGAGGCTCTCGCGCGCGAAACGGGCGCATTGGCGATCTGTGCCGACGTGAGGGATCCCGAGACGGTAACCGATGCCGTGAATCGGGTGAAGGGCGCGTTTGGCTCGATCGACGTGCTGGTCAGCAATGCAGGCATTTCGCAGATCAAGCTTCTGACCGACGTCAGCGATGCGGATTGGAGAGACATGATCGACACCAATCTCTCGGGCGCGTTTTACGTCGCTCGTGCCGTTGCGAAGGAGATGGTGGCAAGCCATCGGGGAAGCATTGTTTTCATCGGTTCGATGTGGGGCAAGACAGGGGCATCGTGTGAAGCGCATTACTCTGCTTCGAAGGCGGGTTTGCGAGGGCTAACCATGGCGCTTGCCAAGGAGCTTGGCCCCTCTGACATTCGAGTGAACTGTGTTGAGCCGGGTGTGATCGACACCGAAATGAACGCCGCGCT
The DNA here is from genome assembly GCA_045534435.1 of Eubacteriales bacterium. Lineage (GTDB taxonomy): Bacteria > Bacillota > Clostridia > Oscillospirales > CAG-272 > UMGS1865. The sequence continues at coordinate 2,246 of JAZSJS010000153.1, read as the reverse complement.
TGACGACAACACCAGACGAGACCTCTGCGATGCGACGCCGCTTTGTCGGATCGGACGTCCCGAGGAGGTTGCCGCATCGGTTTGCTTCCTTGCATCGGATGCCGCGTCCTTCATCACGGGGCAGATCCTCGGTGTTGACGGAGGCTTTGCCGTATGATCCTGAAAAAGAAATATCGGATTTTGTTTGTTGTCCTTGCCGTTTGTCTCTTGATTGGCGCGGTCGGCTTCGTGGGCTATCACGGAGAGTGGTGGTATCCGCTTTGTGTGCGATTGCGCACCCATTCGCCGCTTGCTCTGAGTGCGACCGAGCTGACGGGGGAGACGACGCATCTCACGTTTGCCGAATGGGTGGCGCGTGAGGATGTGACGCAGAACAACAACCTCTTGCTTGTCAATGCGTCGCATCGGCTTCCGGAGGGATATGAGCCCGAGCTGATCGAATACAACGGCGCGAGGATGAATCCCTTGATGAAGGAGCCATACATCTCTTTGCGTGACGACGTGCAGGCAAAGACCGACGTCAGAATCTACGTGGCGAGTGATTATCGTACCGCCGAGGAGCAGGCTGCGATCCTGGCAAGCTCCGAGGAGGGAATTGCCGCCGAGATCGGCTGCAGTGAGCATGAGGCGGGGCTGGCGCTCGACGTTTACGCGCCCTATTTCGGCGGAAAGAATTTTCTGCGTTCGCGCGCGGGACGCATGGTGAACGAGATCTGCGGGGAATATGGCTATATCATCCGCTATCCGCTCGGCAAAGAGGAGATCACGGGCATTTCCTATGAGCCGTGGCACATCCGCTACGTCGGCGCACCGCACGCGACTCTCATGATGGAGAGCGGGCTGACGCTGGAGGAATATATCGATTTTTTGCAGCCTGGGGTTTGGTACGCGACCGAGGGATATCTGATCTCGCGGCGCGCGTCGGACGATCTCGCGTTCCCCGAGGGCTGGAGCGCGTGTGAAATTTCTCCCGACAACACGGGGTATTATATCGTGACACTGAAAACGGTGTGACAAATTGGGATTTATCGAGTTCTCACTCCAACGTGTCATCCTGAGCGGAGAAAACACCACGGCGTGGCGTTTGGTGAGCGCGATCCCGACTATCTGTACGCCTACGCAAACGGCAGAGTCTTCCGTCGCCACCTCGTCCAAGGTCATGCCGCCGATCCGGAACAGGCAACCGAGGCGAGAAATAGCGGGTATTATTGAGCCTTGAAATGCTTGCAGACTTATGGTATAATAGGAATATAAAATAAATTTTCAGGAGGTTTGTGATGAAACGCTTTTTGGTAAGTATCCTGTTGCTGATGCTCATTTTTTGCCTGTGCGCGTGCCAAGACACGTCCAAAGAGCCCGATGAGCCCGAATTCTCCGAACAAGAATCCGAGTCCCAAACGGAGCAAGAATCCGAGCCCGCAAAAGAGCAAGAATGGATGCATGTTGCTTGTTCCAAAAAAAACGTTGATGTGTTTTATCAGCTTTACGAGCAGCGTACTATGATGGCCGGCTACGTTGATAAAGGCAGAACGATAGGAAATTGCTTTAACGTGACCCCCGCGCAAGTTGCATCGGAAACCGATATTCAGATCTTCAAATTTAGGCATTCGGGCGACACGTTCGCGATGATCGGTGACGATTACTGGTATATTGGCGGTGAATGGCGTGGCGGATACGGCTTCGTCAATGCCGTTCCTTGCGATTTTGACAATGACGGAAACAAGGATCTGTTGGTCGCGTCGTCTTGGGGATCGGGATTGCACCGCTCCGTGATCTCTGTTTTCAACGTTACCACCAAGGAGTCTACCGTGATTTATGATACGTCAATGACCGACAATCCGTCAATCGATCTGTTCGTCGTGCAATCAAGCCCTTCCTCGTTTCCTTCGGAGGATCCTTCCGACTTGCCCGTGGGCTATTTGGTCTATTCCGCTAACATAGAGTCGGACGGGGACAACCTTGCCAAGCTGTCTTACTGTGTAACGGGCTTTGTGGGAGCGATCGCGGTTGAGAACGGCGAGATCGTGTTCCGTTCGGCGGAAAAACAATAACTCATTAGCGGTCGTAGCAGCACGATATGCCCTCAACCGATAAATCCCAATTTATTGTTTCCAAAGCCGTTGGGAAAACAAACATAAAAGCCATTTTGGGTGGTACCAAAATGGCCGCGGGAGCTATTGAATGGATGAACGCAGGGATAAAAATTGCGTTCATTCTTTTTTGTCAGGAAAGTTCTTGGGGGTGCG
>JAZSJS010000019.1:0-20463 GCA_045534435.1 Eubacteriales bacterium | reverse complement strand
GAATATATTATACAGCGTTTTGAATTATAAATCAATAACCGCAACATAGACCGGATTCTAGTAATCGTAGTATTTCTCTATCGTTTCGCTTTCGAGCTTTTCTGCTTTCCCGACGCTCGCGTCTGGGGCAAGCATAGCGCGTGGCCGTCCACCGCCATTTGGCGGCGCCCGTCTCGCACCGCCCCTGTGATCACGCTGGGACAGAATCGGGCAGAAGCCCGAACCCACTATCCGCAGAGGAATGATATACAAAGGCTCCCTCCGGGAGGGAGCTGGCGCCGAAGGCGACTGAGGGAGAGCGCGTAATAATAAAGTTTAATCTGAACTCAGAGTAACGCAGGCTCCTTCCGTCACGCTAACGCGTGCCACCTCCCTCTCGGAGGGAGGCTTTTCGCTAATCCCATTATATCACAAATCGGCAGAGAAAACAATTTCTCTGCCGAAATTTTGTGACTGCCATGTCTCCGCTTAGAATGCAGAGAGAAAAGGCAATGCTTTTCATCTCCCTTTTTCAGAAAGATTCGAAAGAAGGGAGATATGACGGTCTTAAATTTTGATCACGCCAAACGCGCTCAGCACGGAGGAGATCAGGATGAGCAGGATGCAGACGGGGGCGATATAACGGATCGCCAGCGAGAAAAATTTCTTTTGCTTGAAGGGTGCGGTCAGTTCGATCTCGTCGATCAGGGCCTGCGGCTTGAGGAAATAACCGATGAAGATGCAGGTCAGAAGCGCGACGACGGGCATCAGGATGCTGTTGCTGATGAAGTCGAAGAAATCAAGGATCTGCATGCCGATGATCGTGACACCGCTCCATGCGCTGTAACCGAGAGAGGAGGGAATGCCGAGCAGCAGAACGCCGCCGAGAATGATCAGACAGCAGGGCTTTCTGCCGATGTGAAGCTTGTCGCAGAGGATGGATACCACGGTCTCCATCAGCGAGATGGCAGACGTCAGTGCCGCGAAGAATACCATGATGAAGAAAGCTGCTCCGATGAAGGCACCGCCCGGCATGGATTCAAAGATCTTCGGAAGCGTCACGAACATCAGCCCGGGGCCTTGACCGAGTGCCGATTCGTCGCCACCCGAGAAGGCGAAGACTGCGGGAACGATCAGAAGTCCCGACAAAAAGGCGATTCCCGTGTCAAAAACCTCAATCTGATGCGTTGATTTCTCGATGCTGATGTCTTTTTTGGTGTAAGATCCAAAGGTGATCATAATGCCCATTGCGAGTGACATCGAATAGAAGAGCTGTCCCATGGCGGCAACGAAGGTCATGCCGGTCAGCTTGGAGAAGTCGGGCTTGATATAATAAAGAACACCCTCCCACGCACCATCCAGGGTGCACATGGTATAGACGATGACGAAAATGATCAGCACCACCAGCAGCGGCATCATCCACTTGCTGACCTTTTCCACACCCTTTTCAACACCGCAAAAAACAATGACCGCGGTGATGCCGACAAAGAGCGCAAACCAAAGCAGCGGTTCTCCCGTTGTGCCGATATAATTTGAAAAATAGGTGTCCTGCGCCATCGCAGAGCCACTTCCCGACACAAAGCCGAAGATATATTTCATCACCCATCCGCCAATGACCGAATAGTAGGGCAGGATGATGGCGGGAACGATTGCGGCAAGGACGCCGACGAAGCCAAATCGGCGGTCGAGCTTTTTGAAGGCGCCGATGGCGCTCAGCCCGGTCTTTCTGCCGATGGCAATCTCGGCGACCATCAGCGTAAAGCCAAAGGTGACCGCCAGAGCAAGATAGACCAAAAGGAAGATTCCGCCGCCGTATTTTGCGGCAAGATAGGGGAATCGCCAAATATTTCCAAGGCCGACGGCAGAGCCCGCCGCTGCCAATACAAATCCGATTTTTCCTGTGAAGGAGCTTCTTTTTTCGTTCATGAGTTTCTCCGTGTTTCGATGCTTTTCGATCGTTTTCCAAAAAACGACGCTATTAGTATACCACGAATCGAGCCGATTGTCAAGACAAACCGCGACTTTGCAAAAATGAATTTTGTCTAGCTGTTCTTTCGGTATTTCAAGGGTGTGGTGCCGGTGAATTTGGCAAAGGTCTTGCGAAAATGATTTTCGGAGGGGAAGCCGACGAGACTGCTGACAGTGGAGATCGAGTAATTCGTGTTTTCCAGATAGTCGATGGCGACGTTGATCTTGATGGCGTTCAGAAATCCGATCGGCGTCTGTCCGAGCTCGCGACGGAACAGATGATACAGAGTGGATTCGCTGACACAGCATTTTTTGGCAAGCTCGGGAATGGAAAACGGAAGATTCCAATTGGTGGTGATATATTCAATGGCGGTCTGCAGCGTTTTGTCAAATGCGACGTTGCTCGGCTTCATTTGCGGAAGCACGGTCTGCAAAATCCGATAAAACAGGGAGTATGCCTCCAGCTCGGCGGTCTGCCCTTGTGAGAGCAGAAGAGAAATTTGCAAGATCGTGTTTCTGTCGGCTTCGTCGATGGCAAGGATCTGCGGCTCGTATTTCAAACCCTCGTAATGAAGAAAGCAGCTCAGATAAAGCACCTCGATCGTCGGCTCACCGTGCCATTCGGAGTAGCAATAGATATTTTCGGGAATGAAAACGACGTCACCCTCGGAGACGGCGAGCTTTTTGTTCAGATAAATATAAGCTCCACGCCCCTTGAGGATGATCCCGAGCCGTGTTTTCCGTTTGTTGCTGTTTCCGCGGCAGAAATGGTAGTTGTGAAAGAGATGTTTTGCCGTGGAAAGCTCGGACACGAAAATGCCGCTGTTTTGCATGCTTTTCACCTCGATTTGCAGAATAATTACTTTTTTTACAGTATATCATATGGAATTTCGATTGTCAAGACGGTATAATAAGAAAAAACGGAACGGAGGGGAAGGATGAAGGAGAAAACCTTTTTGAAGTATGAACAGCCACTGCTCACCTGTATGGTGCAGGCAGACAATCCCGAAAGGATCAAGGAGCTGATCGCGCTTTCCTTGCCCGAGGGCGCTGAGGCATTTGGAATGCAATTTTGCCGGATGAAGCCGCAATACCGACGTCGGGAGATCTATCGGGAGCTCTTTGATTTTGCCTCGCCGCTTCCGACCTACGTCACCAATTACCGTTCCTGCGAAAACGCGGGCAAAAAGAGCGACAACGTGCTTGCCGAGGAGCTTTTGGAGCTTGCAGAGTGCGGAGCGACGCTGTGTGACGTGATGGGTGATTTGTTTGATCCCTGCGAGGGAGAATTGACGGTGAACGGGGCAGCCGTAGAAAAGCAAATGAAGCTGATCGAGGCGCTTCATGCGCGCGATGCCGAGGTGATGATCTCCTCCCACGTTTTGAAATTCATTCCCGCCGAGCGCGTTCTTGAGATCGCGCTGGAGCATCAGCGGCGCGGTGCGGACATTTCCAAGATCGTGACGGGTGCGTCGAGCATGGCGGAGCAGATCGAAAATATGCGGATCATCGACCTTTTGAAGCAGGAGCTGAAGATCCCATTCCTCTTTTTGTGCGGTGGAGAGTGTCATATGCTGCGCCGCACGGGCGGTACGCTTGGCAACTGTATGTCGCTTTGCGTGCATGAATACGACGAGGTCGCGACCAAGGCACAGCCCTTGCTGAAGGACATGAAGGAGATCCGTGATTACATGAAAGATACGAAAGGAAGCAAAGCATGAGATTTTTGGGAAAAATAGCAGTGATCACAGGAGCGGCAGTTGGCATCGGACGTGCCGCCGCGGTGAAATTTGCCCGTGAGGGCGCGCGCGTTGTTGCGCTGGACCTCAACGAAGAGACATTGGAGAGCTTGAAGCGTGAGATCACCGACCAAAGGGGAGAGGTTTTGACGTTGGTCTGCGACGTGTCGGACGAATCGGCGGTCAACGCCGCGTTTAAAACGGCACGGGAACGCTTTGGAAAGATCGATATTCTCGTGAACAATGCGGGACTTTGGCGCTATTTTGACACCTTTTTGGAGGTTTCGACTGATCAATGGATCAAATTGATGAACGTCAACGTGATGAGCGTGGTGTATTGCACGCGTGCCGCTCTGCCGGACATGATCGAATCGGGATGGGGGCGGATCGTCAACGTCGCATCGGTTGCCGGGGTTTACGGCAACGCAAAAATGGTGCCATATTCCGCCACCAAGGGCGCGATGATCTCGATGACGCAGGCTCTGGCGAAGGAGGTCTCCGACAAGGGGATCCTTGTGAATGCCATTTCCCCCGGCACGGTCACTCCCGCCGAGCGGATGGATTATGATGCGTATCAGGAGAGCAGCGCAAACTATATGAAGCGCACCGGAACGACCGGGGAAAATGCCGATCTGATCTGCTTTTTGGCAAGTGACGAGGCGAGCTATATTTCGGGGCAGAACATTCAGATTGACGGATGCAGAAGGACGATCTGATGCGATGCTTGTTTGAAAGAGAAGCGGAAGGAATCCTCCGGCTCAGGGTGCCGTTTGAGGGGATCTACACCTCGGTGCTTTTGCTGGAATCCCGGAGGGGGGGCTGTGTTGGTGGATTGCGCCACGACCGCGGAGGATGTGGAGCGATGCATTCTGCCCGCGTTGAAGCAGCTCGGCTATGCTCCCACCGATCTTTCGGCGATCGTGCTGACGCACCGTCACGAGGATCATGCGGGTGGACTTGCATGCCTGCTGCAGCACGCACCGAGCCTTTCGGTGATCACCGACGTGCGGCCGCTTTGGGACGGCATCTCGACCTATCCCTTGCCGGGACATACCGACGATTCGATCGGCGTGCTGGACGAACGCACGCACACGCTGATTTCGGGAGACGGCTTGCAGGGCGCGGGTGTGGATAAATACCGCTGCTACGTCAAGCATACAACGGCATATCTCGAAACGCTGGACAGGATCAGGAACGACGGAAGGATCGAATCCATTCTGTTTTCGCACGCATACGAGCCGTGGAATTCGGACAGCGTGCGCGGACGGGAAAATTTGCTCCGTGCGGTGCACGACTGTTCAACATACGTTAAAACATAGGAGAAAAATCATGAAAGCAATTCTTGTGAACGAGGATAAAAGTCTGCGCTGGGACGAGGTTCCCAACCCTGTGATCAAGCGCGATGAGGTGCTGGTCAAGATCGAGGCGGCGGCACTCAACCGCGCCGATCTGATGCAAAGAGAGGGCGATTATCCGCCCCCCGCGGGCTGTCCCGAATGGATGGGTCTGGAGATCGCGGGCGAGATCGTGGAAATGGGAGACGGCGCGAAGGAAGCGTCGGATTGGAAGCTTGGAGACAAGGTCTGTGCGTTGCTCGGCGGCGGTGGATATGCCGAATACGTTGCCGTGAAGCACGATATGCTCATGCCCGTGCCGAAAAATTGCTCGATGGTCGAGGCGGCTGCCATTCCCGAGGCATTTGCCACGGCATATCTCAACCTCTTCATCGAGGGCAGGATTCGCGAGGGCAACACCCTTCTGATGAATGCGGGGGCGTCGGGACTTGCCAGCGTCATCATTCCAATGGCAAAGGCGTTTGGCGTGCGCGTCATCACGACGGTCCTGACCGATGAGATTGCCCAAAGGATCACACACCTCGGAGCCGACCGCGTGGTGGTCACGACGAGGGAGGATATTTCTCAGATCCTCCGGGAGGAGCTGGAGGCGGGACGCTCGGTGGACGTTGCCATCGACTGCCTGGGTGGTGAGATCATGGGCAAATGCATTCATTATCTCACCCACGGCGCGCGTTGGATCATGATCGCCGCACTTGCCGGAACGAAAACAGAGATCGATCTGAAGAATATTTACGTCCGAAACGTCCGTATCATTGGTTCGACCCTGCGCTCACGTACCCCTGAGGTCAAGGCGGAGATCCTTGCCGGTATCGTGCGCGACGTTTATCCCAAGATCGAGGCGGGACTTATCAAGCCGACCATCCATGCCGTGCTTCCCATCAGGGAGGCCGAGGCGGCACACGACATCCTCTACCGAGGCAAAAACGTGGGTAAGGTTGTTTTGACTGTCAATTAAAAAATGAAAAAGAAGGCAATCTCAAACCGAGTGGAATGAGATTGCCTGTTTTTTTACGTGCCGAAGAATAGAGACGCGCTATAAGCACAAGCCTCCATCACAAGGTCGTCAACGGATTTTTGATATACGTCGATCACCGTTACACTGTCGTTGTATACTGCCATGAATTTTTCGATGCCGCCGAGTTGGTTGATACAATAATCAACGAAAACGGGACCAATATAATATTTATAAAATTCACTGTTTTTATCGACCTTGGAAACGTCGTAATATTTATTGAACAGCGCAATGAATGCTTTATTATAATTATTGGCATCATATATCAATCCGTTTTCCGACAACAGATCGCAAATCATTTGATGCTCGGATGGATTTGAATTTTTAAGCACACTCGCATCCTTGTCCTTGAAGAAAAGGTATTTTTGAGAAGCGATGCCATCATAAAAATGAAAGCTGACGTATTGTGCCAATCCCTCGGCAAAAAGCTTGCTTGGATGATAAACAATGTCGGCATTGCAATCACTGATCATGTGCGTGTATTCGTGCACAAAGTGATCGAGAGAAACACAATGTATTTTCCGCTCATTCCAAACACAATAAGAACGATTTCCGTTTTCGTTGCAATGAGTGCTATCAAAATAACAAACCGCATTCTCGGCTTCTTTTAAGGTATAGTTTACCTTGAGAAAATTTCGAATGTCTGCCATAACGCCGATCGCTTCGGTTGTGATGGCCGTGATATCCGCATCCCGAAAATCTTCTTTTGAAAAAAAGAACGTCATCCAATCCGTGCGGACGATACAGAAGGCTTCGTTTTGCTCCATTGAAGGAGATTGTGTTTCTTCAACGGAGGGGAGGGACGTGGATCCATCATCGGTGGATGGATTGCTTGAGGTGCACCCAACAACACAACATAGAAGCGACAACATCAGAAGAAGTGAGCATGTTCGTTTAATCATGGCTGTTTATCCAAGAGAGCAATCTTTGCAGCGCTTCTCCTTGGAAGTCTGCTGCCAAAGCGTCGATTTTATAATAAGTACAATTTGGATTGGTATCATCTAACAAATCATGAAAATCATCTGTCAGCTCTATGGGGATGAGGGGAGTTTGCCGGAAGTGAAGCAGCAAAATCGGTCTGTCAAGCTTTTGGGTGAATTTTATCGCCGAGCGAAGATCGTATTCCTCCGGGGCTTCTTCGTATGTTTTTCCGATGAGTGAACCAAAGAGATTTTGTACACCTTCACCGCGGTAATTCGCGAAGTCGGGAAGATCTGCTATGACGTCTACCACGGCACAACCGCTGATTCTTTTATCTGAGTCCTCCGCCAGCAGGCGAAGTGCAGTTATCGAGCCTTCGGAGGAGCCGGCAACAAAGATCTTGGAGTCTTTCATAAAGCTTGTGCGGTCAACGATCTCCAAAAGCCTTTGTGCATCGGCGAGATCCTTTGAGCCGCCCAAATCTCTCACACCCTCGCTCTCGCCAAAGCCTCTTGCATAGGGGCGGATGACGATGATCCCATTGAGCGCGTAGCCTGTTGCGAGTGTTTCAATATGCGTTCCGATTTGCGGAAAATAGATTAAAACCGGATAATGGTTGCTTTTGTTTGTGTAATCGTCGGGAAGAACGACATCGGCAGCCAATTTTCCGTTTGCGGATTCATACAGCATCTTGTATGCGACTGCTCCTGCAATTGGCTTTGAAAAGGACTGCTTTGTGACGGAAAAAACCTCCTCAAGATCTGTCAATTTTTCCATCGTGTCGATGGGATTTTGAATCTCCGTGGGCGGCGAAGCTTCACTGCCTTTTGTGGTCTCTTCTCCTTTTGTTGAGGGAATGGGGGGTGTTTGCCGGCAGGCTGTGAATAGCAGTACGAAGAGCGTGCAGATAAAAGCAATACATTTTTTCATGTTAATTTTCCTTTCTTTCAAAAACATACCAATACGGTGTCATGCCACCGTAAAAATAGTCTCCGCATTTGTGTTGCACGAACAAAAATTTTTGGTTGTTGATGGATTTGATGTGATATTCTTCGGCTGTCATTTCTTTATCGTTGAGAACAAAGCCCTTGGTGTAGCGCAATAGCTCGGTGGTGTGTCCCGACAACGTTCGAATTGCTTTGGTGCAGATCCCTCGCGGCAAAAAATGAATGCTTTCCGTATAAATCTCTTTTTCATTACTATATTTTTTGTGGGGGTCAAAATTCGATATGTCGGGAAGCAGATCAATGGCGGTCCATTCGCCGAGAATCGCTTCATCCTCCACAAATGGAAAATCGGTTTTGTCAATGTTGGGGCGGAGTTGTTGTTCTGTGTATGCAATCCGATCCAATTGTCGATACAAAAGAACGGAAGCATCCTTGCCGTTTTCGAGACAATCATTGCTCAAAAAATGAACGATCATATAGAGGACTCCGTCTCGCTCCAAGGTTCTGTACGAATTTGGAATTGCAAATTTGTATTTTGGAGATATTCTGTATAAGATTCCTTTTGTCCAAAAATACTTCCAGGCGAATGCGCCGCCGGGCATAAATACGATCTCTTTGTCCGCGATATCTGTCGTGATTTCTTCCAAGGATGTGAGATCGGTCTCGTCCGAAAGCTTTCCGCAAAGCTTCCACTTTCCAACCATCTTCGCATCGTTTTCAAATGGCAAGAGAAGTATTTCTGATAGTCTCGGCTTCTCCGGACCGCCTTGGCAAAGATCATCAATTGCTTTCAGCTGCTTTTTGCATCTTTCGATGGAATCAATCAAGCTTTCTTTTTTCTTTTTCAAAAGCGCTTGTAGTTGATCGTTTGTGGCATGCTGTGTTTTTTTGATCTCATCTAAGGAAAAGCCTAAATTTTTATAAAACAATATTTTTTTGTACTTTTCCACGGCATCGATCGAATAAAATCTGTATCCGCTCGAGGGATCGATAACGTCAGCCTTTAGAATGCCCTCGGCATCATAATATCTCAAGGTTTGCGTGCTGACGTTGCAAATTTTTGCAAAATCACCTATTTTTATCATCCTATCGCCTCCTTCGGTATCATTATAACATTATAGTTCACTGTAAAGTCAAGTCTTTTTTGTTATTTTATCAAAAAAAAATTCAGGCTGACAATATCCTAAAAATATGTGTATAATACAGAGATCCTTGCCGGTATCGTGCGCGACGTTTATCCCAAGATCGAGGCGGGGCTTGTCAAGCCGACCATTCATGCCGTGCTTCCCATCAGGGAGGCCGAGGCGGCACACGACATCTCTACCGAGGCAAAAACGTGGGCAAGGTGGTTTTGACCGTCAATTAAAAAATGAATAAAGAAGGCAATCTCAAACCGAGTGGAATGAGATTGCCTTTTGATATTCTCTGCGCAAAAATTGAGAGTTTAGTCATAAAATGAGATATTGTTTTTTTCTGTCTCGGGTGTTACAATATAACCGTAAGCTTACGACAAATCAGACGAAAAGGAGATTGAATATGAATTCGACTGTATTTTCCGAAAACATGAGGAAGTTTCGTGTCGCGAAAAAATATACGCAGGAAGACGTTGCCGAAAAGCTTTGTGTAACGGCACAAACCGTATCACGCTGGGAATGCGGAACGACTCTGCCGGATGTGCTGATGCTACCCGAAATCGCAAGGCTTTACGGGATCATTGTGGATGATCTTTTCAAGAAGCATTCGGTTGCATACGAAAATTACGCCCAAAGACTGTCTGCTCTTTACGAAATCAGCGACGATCCCGAAGATTTTTTGAGATGCCGTCTGGAATATCAAAAGCTGATGAAGGCGGGAAGCCTCACCATGCATGACAAATGGGATTATGCGTGGCTTCATAAGGCCATGATGTATTTTTGTCGGGACGAGGCTCTCAAATGGTTTGACGAGGTGTTAGCCGATCAAACGCAAAAAAATTCGCTTCCGTACCGAAGAGCGGCTTCCATGAAGCAGGCCATGCTGTTTTCATTTGGAAAAGGCGAAGAAATCCTGAAGGAGCGTCAGCTCAAGATGGATGAAGCCGGCGGAGCACTTGACGAACGGGAATGGATTTTGCTGATTGAGGCATACGAGCTGGCAAAGCAGTATGAAAAGGCACTTTCTGTATGCAGAGAGGCGATGGAAAAATTCCCGGATAATTGGGAGCTGTACTGTTGTGCGGGGTTGATCTGCCGAGATATGAAAAAATATGATGAAGCTATTGCATATTATGAAAAGGCGGGAGAGCTCGGAACCTATTTCTGCGACGAAAAGTATGCGATCGCCATGTGCTATCGCAAACTTGACAGGTATAAGGATGCCTATCGGCTGTATTTGGAAATTGCGGATATCCACCGCAAAAACGGATATGACGTAGAGGCTGAGCAAGCATTGGGATATGCAAAAGAAATTGAGGATAAAATAAAATCGTGAGTAAAACAGGCAATCTCAAACCGAGTGGAATGAGATTGCCTTCTTTTGCAAAGTGTCTTTTGAAATTGCCCCTTCCGGCTATTCCTGAAAGCTTTTCGAGGCGGCGGTGAGGCTGTAATTTTGCGAGCCGATCGAGATCGATTCCCATTGCTCGGGCGTTCCCTCGTAGGTGACGTGGGAGAGGTTGGCGCAACGGTAGAATGCCATATCGTCGATCCGTTTTGTGAGGCCGGGGATGACTGCGCCCGTGCCGGCACGCATGGGAGGATAGAGATAGAGTGCGGTCAGATCGGCGGAATAGAGCACACCGTCCACGTCGCGATAGACGCTGTTTGCGGTGTTGACGGCTATGTAGGCGAGATTTTTGCAGTCGGCAAAGGCAAGCCGCCCGATGACTTCGACCGAGGCGGGGATTTGCACGGCGGTGATCGTTTCGCATTGATAAAATGCCATCGTTGCGATCTCGGTCACACGCTCTCCCGTGGGAGAAAATTCGGGGATCACAACGCTTGCGTCGGTGCATTCTCCAATACCGGAGAGCACGCAGGTGCCGTCACCGTTGCTGGAAAAGCGAAGCCCGTTTCCCAAAGGTCGGGGTGGCGGAGGCTCGCTTTCCGAGAACACGGGTGCGTCCGAAAGAGGCTCCGCGCTTTCCGTGGAGACCTTCTCCTCAATCGGGAGATCCTTGACGTGGGAAATACAGACCAGCGCAACGGTCAGGGCGAGCAGCATTGCAAACGCAATGGCAAGAGAGATCATCATGGTTTGCGAGTGCGGTCTCATTTCACGGTCCTTTCTTTTTTTCTTACAATGTTTTATCATTTATTTTATTATGTCACACCCCGTGCGCTTCGTCAAGAAAAACCGTGACCGAGAAAACGACAGAAAGAAACAGACGGCCACAGATTTGGCGGCGTTTTTGGCGGATTGCCGACGGAAAAAGAGAGGAGAAGGGTGTTTTGGACGAATGATTTTTTGCATACTTGACTTTTTGAAGGGTTTGTGATAGAATAACAGGGATAAAACGCAGAAGGGAAGCAAAAGATGACCATATCCGACATTCAAATCCCGCACGGGCTGTTTTTGGCACCGCTTGCGGGAGTGAGCGACCGCACCTTCCGTCGCTTGGCAAGACGCTACGGTGCGGAATATACCACCAGCGAGATGGTCTCGGCAAAGGCGCTTTGCTATGAGCAGCGCAGTCACCGTCCCGTCACCGAGGCTCGCGTGCGTACGGCACCGCTTGCCGCCGTCATGCGGGAGGAATATCCGATGGCGGTGCAGCTGTTCGGTGCTGAGCCATCGTTCATGGCAGAGGCGGCAAGGCTTTTGGAGAGCGGAGAATATCGCGGCGCCTGCGGAGAGATCCCGCCGGTGGCGATCGACGTCAATATGGGCTGCCCGATGGCAAAGATCGTGGGCAACGGAGAGGGAAGTGCCTTGATGAAGGATCCCGCACTTGCCGAGGCGATCGTTCGCGCCATGGTCAACGCGGTCAGGGTTCCCGTGACCGTCAAGATCCGCGCGGGATGGGACAAGAGCAGCATCAACGCGGTCGAAATGGCAAAGCGTCTGGAGCAGGCGGGGGCGGCGATGATCTGCGTTCACGGAAGGACCCGGGAGCAGATGTACGCTCCGCGCGCCGATTGGTCGGTGATCCGTGAGGTCAAGGAGGCGGTTCGGATCCCCGTGGTTGGAAACGGAGATATTTTTTGCGCAGACGATGCACTTCGGATGCTGCGGGAGACCTCCTGTGACGGTGTGATGGTGGCAAGAGGTGCGCAGGGCAATCCCTGGATCTTTGCCGAGCTGATCGCGCGACTGGAGGGACGGCCGTATGAGCCTCCCACACTGCAGGAGCGGTTTGCGGTGGCGATCGAGCACGCCGAGATGCTGGTGCGCGAAAAGGGAATGCGTGCCGGGATCGCGGAATCGCGCAAGCATATGGCATGGTATCTGCACGGTGTGCGCGGTGCGGCGGCGGCACGCGACGAGGTCATGCAGGCAGAAACATTGGACGGAGTCCGCGAGATCTTTGAGAGACTGATGCAAACGCAGGATGAGGACGTTTCCGATGCGTGAAAAAAGAAATTTTCGAAAATCCGAGAAAATCAAAAAAAACACTTGACAACGAATCAAAAATCGTGTATAATATGGGAAGATAATTTTGTTTTGGGAAAAATTCCGACATATTATCTCTTGTTACCGGTGGAGGGAGGGATATCAAATGGCAGAAATCAGAGTCAAGGAAGGCGAGTCTCTGGACAGCGCTCTTCGTCGCTTTAAGCGTGCAACCGCCCGTTCCGGCGTCCTCACCGAGCTTCGCAAGAGAGAACACTATGAGAAGCCGAGCGTGAAACGCAAGAAGAAGTCTGAAGCAGCCAGAAAGCGCAAGTACAAATAATTGACTGCGCACTGAAGCAAAAGGGAAAAGCCGAAAAGCTTTTCCCTTTTGCTTTTTTCATCCAAGGGCTCGGAGATTTCACCGACCGCCGTGCGCCGACTCGATGCGCTCCTTGCCGCAGATACCGCACGGGTCCGCCAAAAATGTAAGGATGCTTTTTGGGAAGGTAAAGGCCTTTTGCGAAAAATTGCTGAAAAATAAAATCGCATTTTCTTGAAAAATGTTGATTTTGAAATCAAAAAATATGAAACAGGGTATTGAATTTTTTATCGGAATTTGGTATAATAAAGAGTAAATAATTCCGTTGCCGATCGGCAGTGGCGAAAAATGGGGGTTGATTTTTATGCGAAAGAAAGTACAATCGGAAAAAGAAAAGCAAGTGGCGCTGAGACCCGAAGCGATGGAACGCATCTCGACCAAGGCTCTGGCAGATGCTTTTATCGAAGAGAAGGTCAAGGAAATTCGTGCACAGGTGGGCGACAAGAAGGTGCTTTTGGCACTTTCCGGCGGTGTGGATTCCTCTGTTTTGGCAGCGCTTCTAATCAAGGCGATCGGCAAGCAGCTGGTTTGCGTTCACGTCAACCACGGACTCATGCGCAAGGACGAATCCGAAAACGTGATTGAGGTCTTCCGAAATCAGTTGGATGCCAACCTCATTTATGTCGACGCCACCGATCGCTTCCTGGATCTGCTGAAGGGCGTTTCCAAGCCCGAGAGAAAGCGCAAGATCATCGGAAAAGAGTTCATCAACGTCTTTGCCGACGAGGCACGCAAGCTGGACGGTGTTTCCTACCTCGCCCAGGGCACGATCTATCCCGATATTCTGGAGAGCATCAAGCAGGCTGAGGGCAAGAAGGCTGTCAAGTCGCATCACAACGTGGGCGGACTTCCCAAGGATCTGCAGTTTGAGCTGGTGGAGCCCCTGAAGCTTCTGTTCAAGGATGAGGTGCGCGTGGTCGGAGAGGCTCTCGGTCTCCCGCACGCAATGGTTTACCGTCAGCCGTTCCCCGGTCCCGGACTCGGTGTTCGTTGCCTGGGAGCAATTACGCGTGACCGTCTCCACGCACTTCGCGAGGCAGATGCAATTCTGCGTGAGGAGTTTGACAAAAACGGACTCGCCGAAAAGGTGTGGCAGTATTTCATCGTCGTTCCCAACATCAAGAGCGTTGGCGTGCGTGACGAAAGCCGCTATGAGGGCTGGCCCGCAATCATTCGTGCCGTCAACACCACCGACGCGATGACGGCCACCATCGAGGAGATCCCGTATCCCGTTCTGCACAAGATCACCGCTCGCATCACCGCCGAGGTCGAGGGCATCAACCGCGTCCTGCTGGATCTCACGCCGAAGCCTGTCGGAACGATTGAGTGGGAATAATACCATCTGGCTTTCAAGTGCCCGAAAATTGTTGTATTTTCGGGCACTTTTTGCAAACAACAGATGATTGATACAGCAAATGATACCAAATTGATACCACAAATAGAAAGAAAGGTCTTTGATATAATGAAATTACCTAAATACGTTAGAATACAAGGGCGCGAAATTGCGTGGAAAACCAAAAAGCCGGTTGGAGTTTTTATTCTGAATTGGCGTAGAATACGCGATAATATATATAGTCCCGAAGATGTGAAGCTATATGATGAAACGCATCAGTGGTTTCTCGACAATTTGCCGCAACCGCCTTTTTACGGAGATAATAACGATAATCCCCAAGGAGCAATTACCTATTTCAAAACAGAATCATCTTCTGAAATGCTTGAACACATTCAGCCTCTTATTGATTTGTTGGATAAATACGATATTCCTTATGACATAGTGTATACAAACCATGTATGTAAAATTGTTTATGAGGATGAGTATCAAATAGGGGTAATTGATTCGTAAATAATGCCCAATACATTGAAAAATAACGAATTTTGTGGTATAATACTTTAAAATGACATATCGTAACAATGTCATATCCTGAAAAATCTTGTTGATGAAAACTAAGTGCTGCTTGTTTTTTCATCTGCTTAGAGAAGGAGGTCTCTTGTGAAGGATATAGGAGATAAGAGTAGTTTTTTCAAAAACCCAATTGGTGTTATCGGAATTTTCTTAGTGCTAACCGAGGCAATTGCAGCTTTAGTTATTACAAATAGCAGTTTAAATGATTGGCAAAATACTATTTTGGTTGTCTTTATTATCGTTTTTCCTTGCTTGGTACTACATACCTTTTATCAATTAGTTACCAAACATCACAACAAGCTTTATTCACCGTCCGATTATAAGGATGAGCAAAATTTTGTTAATACATATAATCATGCAACTCAAAAAGAAGAAAAAAAATCTATCAGTCAAGCGGACGAATGCATCGAAATAAATCAAACGCTTAGTGAAATCTCCATTCTAAAAGATGCGCTTTCCGAGGTTATTGAAGTTCAGAAAAAAATACTCCCCACAATAGATAGTACGTCATTATCTGACGATGATAAAACTGGACATGTTGCCAATATGGAGGGATTCCTGTCCGAAATAGAGGGAGAGCACAAGACACTAAAAGTACTAACTACCCCAATGTACAGATGTACAAATTTTGTCAAAGAACTCATCGACAAAGGATATTTGGCTAATGTATATAGGTCTTCATCTTTTGAAAATAAAAAGTTAGTATCAAACGCAAATAACGAGGCTATTTGGTTAGGAAATAAAGTTCCTTTAGATATGGCGATTGATGTCATAAAAAGTGCTAAACAGTACTATCCGCATTTAAAATATATATACCTAAGTGATGACAAAGACTCCGCTCCAGAATATGTAAAATACCAAATTTATATTGGAGGTGCATCTAGCACAGCCATTGAACGTAATTTAATACCTTTAGACAAAAGCAATTTCGAAAAGATATTTACAATGAAAACTTTGGCTGAACTCCATGAATACATACGTGAATTTGATCCATCCAACTGACCCCTATATTGGGGTACACATTACAGTTTTCACAACAATAGTAAAGTTGCGCTTTTCCGTAAAAAAGTTATAATATAATTGCTCATCAAGGAGCACGACCTTTACATCCACCTTTGTATCTAAACATCAAAGCCAGTTGAAATGTAGGACAGAGCTAAGTATCACTTACTGGAAAAGAATAACGGATTTTTTCTCCGCCAGTTTTTCGGAGAATTGATACCAAACTTTGATACCAAAACAGTACCAAACGGGCTGAGAACACAGAGAATACAGAGAAAAACGAGAAATTTTGAGTGAAATCTCACGGAAATTTGCCCTAAATAAGGCGAAAAGTAACTGTGGGAAAGAACCTCAAAGCGAGTGGGAATAATTGTGTTGTCCAAGCCCAATCGATAACAGCTTAAAAAGCCAAAATCGAATATTCTCATCAAGAGAAAAAATAGCCTTGTGAATTACCGTTCACAGGGCTTTTTTGAGTGATGTTTGACGGTCGGCAGGGGAGCTTTGAAATTTATCATTAAAATTAATTGATATAAATTCGCAAGAAAGTCTTGCATATGGAAAAAATTTATGGTATAATAAACCATATCATTTTTTTAGGAGGAACAACAAAATGAAAAAGCTTCTTACTCTCGCGCTTGCAGTCGTGATGCTTTGCGCCTGCATTCTGTCCGTCACTTCCTGTAACCCCGATGCGGTCACCGTCACCATCAAGACCGGCGGTACGGGCGGTACCTACTATGCCTTCACCAACGCGGCAGCTCCCATGCTGGGCGAGAAGACCGGCTACACCTGCACGGTTCTCCCCTCGGGCGGCTCTGTTGATAGCCTGAAGTCCATCAAGGTTGGCGACTGCAACATGGCGATCGTGCAGAACGACACCATGGTCAATGCCTACAACGGACTGACCGACAACTTCAAGGATGCTCCCATCACCAACTTCTCGGTTCTCGCACACGTCTATCCCGAGGTCGTGCAGATCGTTTGCCACGGCAGAAACGCGGACAAGATCAAGTCTCTGGGTGACCTCAAGGGCTCCAAGCTCACCGTTTCGATCGGTGACATGGGCTCCGGTGTTGAGGCGAATGCCATCGCGCTGATGCAGAAGTACGGCCTGACCTTCACCAAGGACGCAGGCGGTGCATGGAAGTCCGACGACATCCAGATCCGTAACCTCTCGGTTGCAAAATCCGCAGATGCTCTCAAGGATGACGCACTTGACGTTTTCTTCTTCACCTCCGGTGCTCCCGCAACCTCGATCACCGAGCTTGCTGCAAACGGCAATCCCAAGGGCGCATATATGCTCAGCCTTGACGATTCCGTCATGGAGGAGTTCATCAACGAGAACAAGATCGACGGCAAATACGACGTCTTTGCAAAGCAGACCATCACGCACGCACAGTACGATTTCATCCCCGAGGGTGAGAGCGTCAAGACGATCGGTGTTACCGCAACCTACATCGTTTCCAACGATCTGAGCGAAGAGGTCGTTTATAATCTCACCAAGGCACTTTGGGAGAGCAGAGAAGCCCTCCTGTCCGCACACAGCATTTCCTCGAACATGAACGTGGAGCGCGCTTTCACGACCGTTGGTAACGTCCCGGTACATCCCGGTGCTGCAAAGTACTACCGCGAGATCGGTCAGACCGTTGAGAACGTGGCTGAAATCGGCAAATAAATTCCCCAAGGAGTAGCTTCAAGTTGAATATCGACCAAATGAAAATCCAGGCTGAGCAGGACGCCCAACGGGTGCTCAAGGAGCTGGATGCCGACAGCAAGTCGAGAGAGCTGACAGGCTGGCGGTTGTACACCTACCGCGCGGTCCTGTTGGCGTTTGCCGTCTACACGATCGTCTCGGCACTGCTGATGAACGGGCAAACGCTTCACACCAAGCTGCCCTTGTTCGTCGGTCTCGTCCTGTTCATCGGATACCTCAAATTTCCCGCGTGCAAGAAGCATGCGGTCCGCGTCAATTACATTCCGTGGTACGACGTTGTGCTGGCGTTCCTGTCTTTGGGCGTCTATCTCTACTACGTCGTCATGCAGAGCCATGTGATCGCGACGGGTGGATTGATCGGTTGGGATATGATCGTCATCGGTCTTGTGGGCATTCTGCTGTTGGCAGAGGTCTGCCGCCGTGCGGTCGGAATCCCGCTTCTGGTGGTGGTTGGCGCCTTCGTGGCCTACACGGTCTACGTGCTTTATTCGCGTAATCCCTCCACCGTTCCCATGCGATTGATCTGGGATCTCTTCTACAATCTCGACAACGGCGTGTTTGCATCGCCCATCGCGGTGTGCAGCGGCTTTATCGTCATTTTCATCGTCTTTGGCTCCTTCCTGGAAAAGACCGGCATCGGAACCTTTTTCGTGGATCTTGCCAACTCGATCGCGGGCTCCTCTTCGGGAGGACCTGCAAAGGTTGCCGTCATCTCCTCCGCACTGGAGGGAATGTATTCCGGATCGTCGGTCGCAAACACCGTCGGCTCGGGTGCGGTGACCATTCCCACCATGAAGCGCACGGGCTACAAGCCCGAGTTTGCCGCTGCAGTTGAGGCGGCAGCCTCCACCGGCGGACAGATCATGCCTCCCATCATGGGTGCGGCAGCCTTCCTGATGGCGGAGATCACGGGCATTTCCTATGCCACGATCGTCATCGCAGCCATTCTTCCCGCCGTTCTTTACTTCGCAGGCATCTTCCTGATGGTGCATTTTGAGGCAAAGAGACTCGGCCTGAAGGGTCTTCCCAAGGAAACGCTTCCCAATTTCTTCAAGCTGATCCTGAAAAAGGGTTATCTGCTGACGCCCATTGTCGTGCTCGTCATTTGCATGGAGTCCTTCACCCCCGCGATGTCGGCAAGCCACGCGATCCTGTTTGCGATGGCGATCAGCCTGATGGACGAAAACGTGATCGACGATTTCCTCTCAAAGGACAGATCGAAGATCCTGACGGCGCTCCGTGGCGTGGGCTTGATGGCGATTCCGATTGCGTCCTATTTCCTCGCGACTCTCTTCTTGGAGACCGGCCCCGCGCTCTTCCTCGGAATCGGCGTTGCGGTCGTCTGCTCGATCTTTTCCAAAAACGCTCCGCTTACCCCCAAAAAGGTATTCGAGGGCTTTGAGGGCGGTGCGAACAGCACCATCGGAGTGGCGGTTGCCTGCGGTATGGCGGGCATCATCTCGGGCTGCGTTGCAACCACGGGACTCGGATCGCTTCTCATCGCGTGGATTGTTCCCCTGGCGGGCAACTCAATTCTGCTGGCACTCTTCCTGACCATGCTGTGCTGTATCGTGCTCGGAATGGGCGTGCCCACGACGGCGAACTACGTCATCATGGCAACCATCACCGCGCCGATCCTGATCAACATGGGCATCCCGATGCTGGCGGCACATATGTTCGTGTTCTATTTCGGCATTGTTGCCGACATCACGCCTCCCGTTGCCTTGGCGGCATACGCCGGCTCTGCCATCGCGAAATCCAACCCGCTCAAGACGGGAATCACCGCCACGAAGCTTGCCATCGCGGCATTCATCGTGCCTTACATCTTTGCGCTCAGCCCCGAGATGCTGATCGTTGGTGTGACCAATCCTTTGAAGATCGTGCAGATCGCCTGCACCGCGCTCTTTGGCATCTTCGGCATTTCCGCAGGTCTTGAGGGCTACGTTGTACGGCACGCAAATTGGGTGGAACGCATCCTTCTGCTGGCGGCAGGACTGATGCTGATCATTCCCGAGACGATCACCGACATCGTCGGTATCGTGCTGATCGTGGGTGTGATCATTTATCAGGTGCTTTCCGAAAAAAAGAAAAAGCAAGCGCCTCTCGCTCCCGTGACCGAAGCGGTTGACGAAGAGGACGCATCCAATTGATACAAACAAAGAACCGATACGGAATGCCTGGTGTCCTTATCGGAGAAATCACCTAACACCATGGTAGGGGTGAACTTTGTTCGCCCATGGGCGTTCGCAGAACGCCCCTACGGATAGAAAAAATTGCTCTGCAGTAAGCAAATAATTAACCCCGACAGACTGTCTGTCGGGGTTGTGTTTTTATGATCCAGCAATATAAAGCAATCCAAAAAGCAAAAAACAAATGATAAGAATTGGCGGCATTAAAATAAACGGAATATAAATGCAATACCAACTAATAGTAAATACTGAAAAATAGGACGCAATAGCTAAAACCAAAAGAAATACAATAATCCAATAAATGATAATCGATAAAGCTATTGCCAATCTTCTGTGATACCTAAACCAATATTTGCGAATAAATAAGTGGCATAGTTCAACATATGTATATAATATACTGAAAAGGCAAAATGAAATCATAAGTGGGACAATATGCTTATATTTCAAGTACAGATAAAAACCTATGGTTGAAATAATTGCTCCTATTATACTGAACAAAACTGTCAATACTCGTCCTTCCGAAGTATCTCCCGGAAACTTATGATACCTATCATAAACATCTTTACACGTCTGTTTTTTATCTTTCAGCATAATGCCTCCCTTCTTTTTATCGTATCGCGCCAGTTTCGCCTTTGTATTACAAAGGCATAGGGCAAAGCCCATACCCCTAAGGTTGAGTGCATCCTGAGGCTCCCTCCGGGAGGGAGCTGTCAGCGAAGCAGACTGAGGGAGAGCGCGTTACAATGAATTTAGTGCAAACCTAAAGTTACACAAGGTCGGCGCAGCTCTAGTGGTGTGCCACCTTCCTCCCGGAGG
>JAZSJS010000020.1:0-2419 GCA_045534435.1 Eubacteriales bacterium | reverse complement strand
CTTGCGCTGATGCTGCCACTGATGTTAAAGGTGGCGGTGGCAGTGGGTGCTTCCTCAACCTCCGTATCCACCGCGGAAGCAAGCTCCAGAACGCCGTCGTCCATGGTGCCCCTGCCTTCCGTGAATGCGCCACCCACGGTGTCAACCCCACTCTCAAAGGAAAGGGTGGCATTGACTTCGGTATTGGAGTGGTTGGTTACGGTGATGTCGGCGCGATCGTTCTCCCAATAGCCTTCATAGGCACCGGCATACTCATGATTCTCGGGATTCCAACCGAAATGAACGCCCTCTACATAGGTGAAGGTCATATCCTCCCAAGCAACGTCAACCGAAATAGTCTGGGTCTCGCTGCTACCCGTGTACTGAACGACACCGTTGACATTGACGTTTGCCGAACCACCGTTGGCGTCAACGGATTCCTCCGCAAAGACGGGAAGCGCTATTGTTGCAATCATCATGATTGCAAGAAGAAGCGAAAACAATTTCTTCATGGTAAGTAGTTCCTTTCTGTAAAATTAACTTACTGCTTTGCAATGGTTATAGTAACCGTACCAACCTTGCCAGCAGTATCTGCGGTCAGACTACCGCCCAAGGTCAGTGCAACAGAGTCTGAAGGGGCAGCGTCTCTTGCGGTACCGACTGCGGTAGCAAGTGCGAGCACGCCATCGTTCGTGAAGGTGCCGTAAACTGTCTCAACTTCCCCCGTATAAGTGAAGGTCGCTTTGATCGCTACGTTGGAATGGTTGGTAACGGTGATCTCGTTTCCGCTTGCAGACCAAGAGCTTTCCGCAGCTCCCATGTACTGATGTGTTGAGGGATCCCATACGCCATCCACGCCTTCAGAGAACTCAAATTCCATTGCCCCCCAAGCGATGTCGACCGAGATCACATCCTCGGCAGTTGAGCCTGCCTTGAAGGTTGCGGAAATGTCGATTGTTGTACCGCTATCAGAGGTAACGGAGTTTTCCGCAAAAACGGTGACGGAGAGGCTCATCATCAGAGTTATGACGAGCGCGAGAAAAAGAATTCTTTTCATAGTGGTTTCTCCTTTCTGAGTTTTTTATGAAATGCCCTTCGGCTATTCAACAATGGTGATTTTGACCTTGCCCTTGGCATCAACCATGGCTTTTTCGTTTGTTTCAGGATCGTAGGCTCTGACGACAAGCTCGCCGTCGTAGCCTCCGACCATCAGTCGCTCCTTTGCCTGCTTCTCCAGAGTCAGCGTATCCACGCCGTGTCCGGGCGTGATCAAATCGGATTTGGCAACAACGAGATCGCCAATCATGATCAGGATGGCTACATTTTGATTGGATGCCTGCGGATTTGCGTACAGTAAGGTCACCTTGTTCTCCGAGAGATCGACCTTCATGCTTGTCTGATAGGTTACGTTGATAGCTCCTCCACCCTCCGGGCTTTCTATTTTTTCGCCATCATCTCCCTCCAGCGGTTTTTGATTTTGCTCCGTGCCTTGAGGTGGATAATCGGGTGTAATGGGAGTGCCTCCGTCATCACGGAAGAAAACCACCCAAACGGTAGTGGCGACAGACGCAATCAGCACCAACGCAAGCACAATAATGATGATAGCAAGTTGTGTTTTGGTTATAGTCATGTTAATTTTTACCTCCTTGAGATATGAATCTGCATTTTATATATTTGGGGCTTCACTTACAGCGACGCAAGTGTTGACATCAGATAGCTTGCCGTAACGGAGGTGTAGAGAAAACCGTCGATCAGGCGATCCTTTTTTAACTGTGTGACTTTATGGGCAAGTTCGGGAGCGGCAGTGTCATCACAAAATGCTACAATCTTACATTCCGGCTCATTTTTGCGAAGCTGTTTGATTTCTTTCAGCCGACCTTCCATGGTTGCTCCCGGAAGATAGGATATTTCCATCAATAAAATATCTACATCCGACAGCGCGGACTTGTCGGAAGTATTTGTGCTGACCTCAGGAGTCACTTGACACGGCAAAAACTCTCCGCAATCCTTCAAGGTCTTGATAACCGCTGTTGACAGTAGCTCGTTTTTGATACTGATAAGAACTTTCTTCACATGTACTCCTCCTTTCTGAAGAAGCGCCTTCCAAATCCTCATATATATTTTACCAATACAGCAGTTTATTTACATCGTACTTTCGTGCATAAATAAAAGAAGTACCGTCGATTTGACAGTACTTCTTGCAATATTTGGAATTATTCGGTTTCTTTATCAATAATGATCAATCCGCAGTCTCAGGCACGAACGAACAGAACCGCTCGATTTCTAAACCCGGTTTTATCACGCATGGACTGTATATGACCTTTTACTGTTCGCAGAGACATATACAATTTTTCCGCAATTGCCGCATCACTTTCACCGGCTACGACCTCACGCAGAACCTCAAGCTCACGAGCCGTCAATTCATCGCTGGTAATATATC